>CALAED010000193.1 GCA_937891035.1 uncultured Thermomonosporaceae bacterium
GGGTCGCGATCTCCCGCGAGTACGGCCACATCGTCGTCGACGAGGCGCAGGATCTGTCGCCGATGCAGTGGCGGATGCTGGGGCGGCGCGGCCGGCGGGCGACCTGGACGGTCGTCGCCGACCCGGCGCAGAGCGCGTGGGAGGACCTCGCCGCCGCCGCTGAGGCCATGGACGCGGCGCTCGGTCCCCGGCTCCGCAAGGAGTACGAGCTAACCACGAACTACCGCAACTCAGTCGAGATCGCCGCGACGGCGCGCCGCGTCCTCGAACTGGCCGTGCCCGGCGCCCGGCCGGCCCGCGCGGTGCGCGCCTCCGGCCACGAGCCCCTCGTCAGCCTGGTCCCTGATCCCGCCGCCGAGGTCACCGGCGCCGTCGTCGACCTGCTCGGCGAGGTCGAGGGCACGATCGGCGTCATCCTCCCGGTGACCTTCACCGGCTCCACCGCCGGCTGGCTCGACTTCCCCGATCGCGTCCAGGTCCTCGACGTGCTCGACGCCAAAGGTCTGGAGTTCGACGCCGCGGTGATCGTGTCCCCCGAAGAAGTCACCGCCCAGTCGCCGACCGGCCTGCGCACCGTCTACGTCGCCGTCTCCCGCGCCACCCAGCGCCTCACCGTCCTCACCGCCGACCCCACCTGGCTCCGAACACTCGTCCCCTGATGTGCGGGTCAGGCCGGGGACTCGACGGGAAGGCCCAGAGCCGTCGCCGCGGTTAGCAGCCGTTTGTCGTAGCTGATGAAGGCGGTCAAGGCGGCACGCAGAGCATGCGCCGTGGCCAGATGAATGGCATCCAAGCTCCGGAGCGCCGTGTCTCCGATCGTTTCGGCGGTGGCCGCAGCGTCGTCCATGCTCAACAAGGCCACCCCCGCTAGGACGATGTTCGCGCGATCCATACGGTGTGGCGCATGGCGGGAGACCGCGCGCAGCATCTCGATCCGCAGAAGCCGGGAGGAGGCGCGGGCGAGGTTGGGGCGTTCCGCGATCCACAGCTCCAGAGCCGGGGTCTCGGACTCGGGGAGAACGAGCTTCAGAGCGGCGGACGTGTCTAGGTAAATCATCAGTATCGTTCGTCCTCACGCATCTGCGTGAGGATCTCGCTGAGCGACAACCCCTGGTCTCGTTCGTCTCGAGGCGGAGTAGGCGGGATGGGCCCAGGCATCGTGGCCGGAATGGCCCTACCTTGAGCGATCAACGCATCGAGCAACGGAACGCCGGTTGCTGGTGCCTTGGGGGTAAGGCGGGCAATGACGCGACCATACTCGCTGATCTCCACCGACTCCCCCGCCTTCACGCGGTCGAGGACGCGCGCGGTCTGCTGGTTCAGTTCGCTTACCGACACCGTCTTCATGCCGTCATTTTACTACCTTCTACTAGAACGGCTCGCACCGGTGGTCAGACGATGGGGGGACGGCCGATGCGGGTCATGTCCCACACCGTGCTCCAGCGGATCGGGCGGCGGGTGCCGGCGGGCTTGCGCCAGCCCTCGGCGAAGCCCGTGAACCACGCCTTCAGCGCCGCCGGCCGGCGCTCGCGCACGATGGTGATCACCATCCACACGCCGAGGTAGACGAAGACAAGCGGCCACGGCAGGTTGCGGCGGGCCAGCCACACCCGGTTGCGCGCGTTGTAGCGGTAGAACAGCTCATGCCTGGTGGGCAGCACCGCGGGGTGGAACATCACGGCGGACGCGTCGTACTCGATGCGGTAGCCGGCGTCGAGCACCCGCCACGCCAGATCGGTCTCCTCGTGCGCGTAGAAGAACCGCTCGGGCAGGCCGCCGGCGGCCTCGAACGCGGCCCGGCGGATCGCGCAGGCGCCGCCGAGGAAGGTCGTCACCGCCGAGGACCGTTCCGGGTCGCCGGCGCGCAGCCGCGGCACGTGCCGCCGCTCCCCGGTCCCGCCGTCGGGGTCGCGGACCCGGAACGAGATGACGCCGAGCCCGGGGTCGGCGGCGAACCGATCGCGCAGGTACGTGCCGAGCCGAGACGAGCGGTACCAGCCGTCGTCGTCGAGGAACAGCACCACGTCGCCGGAGGCGGCGGCCACCCCACTGTTGCGGCCCGCCGGAATCCCGACGTTCTTCGGCAGCCGGACGATCCTGACCCGCTCGTCATCGTGGTAGGGCGAGCCGGGCGGCAGCGGGTCGGCGCCGTTCCCGACCAGCACCACCTCGACCTCGATGTGCTCCTGACCGAGAACGCCGGCGATCGCCCGGTTCAACTCGGTTGGCCGGTTTCCCATCGTCAGCACGACCGCGGAGAGTTTCACTGTGTTTCCCGCCCGGCGGGGCGATCGAGGCAGGTCACCCGCGAAAACACAGCGCGCTCCTCTGGCCGGCGCGCGCCGCGCGCCTCAGGCCCGCTCATCTGAGCCTCCGCGAGGCGAGGATGCTGATCAGGTGCAGCAGGGTCTGCACGACGGCGACGACCGCGACGGCGACGACAAGCACGCGGGTCGCGGTCAGGCCGCCGCGCAGATGGTCGATCACCGCGGCGACCACGATCAGCAGGGACAGCTCAACCGCGCCGATGATCCGGTGGAAGCGCAGCAGCGATGCCGCCTGCCTGGCCAGCGCCAACGGCGTCGAGCGGGGCCGCAACGCCCGATCGCCGCCGACCGGTTCGACGGGCACGCCGGACTTGGCCCTGGCCACCACCACGTTGTCGGTCTCGGCCTTGATCAGCACCGCGCCGAGCGCGCCGACGAGGCCAAGCTCCACCCAGCCCCCGGACTGCAGCGCGCCCTCGGCCCGGTACCCGAGCCCCACAAGCAGCGCCACCTCCGACAGGTAGTGGCCGATCCGGTCGAGGTAGACCCCGGCGACCGAGGTCTTGCCCGTGAACCTGGCCACCTCCCCGTCGGAGCAGTCGAGCAGCAGGTAGGCCTGGATCAACAGCGCGCCGACGCCGGCGCCAAGCAGCCAAGGCCACTCCGGCGGCGACAGCGGCAGCGCCACCGCGACGCCGCCCAGCAGGCCGCACACGACCATCAGGCTGGTCAGCTGGTTGGGGGCGAACCCGATGCGGATGCACAGCCAGGTGAAGTACGGCGAGATCGACCGCATGTAGAGGCGGCCGGCCCAGTGTTCTTCGTTGCGCCGGTTCGTCAGGCCAGGGGGCTGGCCGCCCGTACGGACTTCGGCGATCGTGGGGGGTTTGCGTGCGGCCATGTCAATGCCCGATCACCCGGACGTACTCGCTGACGGCCTTGCCCGCTGTGGACTCGTCCAGCGACAGATACTCAAGGATCGTGTACCGCCCCGGCCGTGTCTGCGGCGCGTGCACCACGGCCCGGGCGAACTGCTCGTCGCTGAGCCCGATGTCCTTGGGCAGCAGCGGCAGCCGGTGCCGGCGCAGGCAGTCGGCGATGGTGCGGGTCCGCGCCGGGTCCTCGTCGAGGAACTCGTGGCGCAAGAAGAAACAGAACGCCGCGCCGACGCCGGCCAACTCGCCGTGATTGGCCGTACCTGGGAACAGCTGGTCGACCGAGTGCAGGATCTCGTGATCGCCGCCGCTGGCCGGGCGGGACGATCCGGCGAACGACATCGCCATGCCCGACAGCACCAGGCCCTCGGCGAGCACGGTCAAGAAGCGGTCGGAGCCGATGGACTCGGGCTGGAAGATCAACGCCTCGGCCGCGTTGCGCGCCAGCGTCAGCGCGAGCCGGTCGATCGGGTCGCCCTGTTCGCGATGGGACAGCTCCCAGTCCGCGACCGCCGACAGGTTGCTCAGCACGTCGCCCACGCCCGACCTGACCAGGCGCTTGGGTGCCGCGTGCACGTAGTCGAGATCGACCACGACGGCGATGGGCATCACCACGCCGAACGAGCCCTTGCCGTGCTCGTGCTCGAGCGAGGCGACCGGCGAGCAGATCCCGTCGTGCGACAGGTTGGTCGCGACCGAGACCATGGGGATGCCGGCGAGGGTGGCCGCGTACTTGGTGGCGTCGATCGTCCGGCCGCCGCCGATGCCGATGACCGCCTCGTACGACCCGCCGCGCAGCCGCGACCCGAGGCCAACCGCATCGTCCACCGAGGCGCCGTCGACCCGGAAGACCTCACAGTCCTGCAGCGTGGGCCGGACGTGCTCGGCGATCTGGTCGCCCTGGCCCCGGCCGACGGCGACCGCGACCCGGCCTTCGGTCGCGATCCGGCGGTCGGCGAGCAGCTCGCCCAGGGCGGCGATCGCGCCGCGCCGTACGTCTATCGACAGTGGCGCGGTGAGCATGCGGGCCAGGAGTGGCATCAATACCCCTTGGCGATGCGGCGAGCCTTCTCGAGGTCGTCGTGGTTGTCGACCTCGACCCAGTCGACGGCGCCGATCGGGGCGACCGAGATCTCGCCGCCGCGGTCGACGAGCTCCTGGTAGCCGTCCTCGTAGTACAGATCCGGGTCGCGCCGCCAGGTGGCCTCGAGGGCCTCCGCCAGCGGTCCGGCCGCGGCCGGCTCGATGAGGGTCGCGCCGATGTACTCGCCGTACGCCTCGCTCGGGTCCATCAGCTTGGTGATGCGGCTCAACCTGCCGGACTCCGACAGCGTGACCTTCATCTCCTCGTCGGCAAG
>CALAED010000194.1 GCA_937891035.1 uncultured Thermomonosporaceae bacterium
CGGAAACGCAGTGGTGGACGCACGCGCTCGTGGGGCCGGGTCGCTCGGCCGCCGCGGCCAAAGACCGCGGCGGCCGCGAAGAGGAAGACGGCGGGCGCCCGCACGGACCGGCGATGGATCAGCCGCAGTTCGTTCCGCGTTTGCCGCCCTCGGTGCCGGTGATGCGACCCATCCAGTCAACGCACTTGCCCGCCGCCGCCAGGTAGATCGGCCCCGCGTAGCTCCTATAGAAGCCGCCGTCGAAGACATCCCAGTGACTTCCGGCCGGACTGATCGACAAACCCGCCTCGACCAAGATGGGCGAGCCTGAGGTGTTCCGTTTTGCGATCACGCAGTTTCGGCCGGTGCTGGAATTGTAGGTCAGGAACACCGTTCCCTTACTGCCGATCGGGTCGGAGTTGACGACGCTATAGCCGGAGCCGCACTCACCTCCGTATGTCGCCGCCGCCGCCGGCGACGCCGCGGCGAGCGCCCCGAAAACGGTGGCGACGGTGCACCCGGCCACGGCGGTGGCCTGCCTCATAGATGTCATATGTCTTGCCCTTCTTCGGATTCGTGTCATATATGACGGTGTCCTGCGGATTCGCCGTGCGGATCAGCCGCAGTTGGTGCCGAAACGCGCGTCGCTGGCCGTGCCTATGGTGCCGCCCCAGTCGACGCACTGACCCGGCGCCGATACGTAAACGGGCCCGGCGTAGGTGGTGTAGTTGCCGCTGTCCACGTTCCAGGTGGAAGAGGAGGATCGCTTGAGAGCCGCCTCCATCAGCGTGGCGGCGCCCGGATTCGTACGCACTGTGACAACGCAGTTGTTGCCGTTGCCCGAGTTGTAGGTCAGGAATACGGTTCCACGGTTGGTGGGGAGGTCGAAGCGGTTGACGACACCGTAGCCGCTGCCGCATTGCCCACCGTAGGTAGCGGCGGCGGCTGGGCCTGCCGTGGCGATCGTCCCCGTGGCGGTGGCCACGACCGCGACACCGATCAAGCCGGTTTTCAAGAGCAAGGTTTTCATCGATCCCTCGTTAGATGGGCCGTTTAGCGGTCAGGTCAGCCGCAATTGGTGTTCACGCCGCCGGCGTAGGAGCCGCTGATGGCGCCGCCCCAGGTGACGCACGAACCCTTGGCATAGCGGTATACGGGCCCGGCGTAGGTGGTGTAGTCGCCCTCGTCCACGTCCGCCCAGGCAGGGTCGGACTGTCGCGCGATGCCCGCGAACATCGGGACGGCCGTGCCCGGGTTGTCGCGAATCGTAACGACGCAGTTGTAACCGTTGCCGGAGTTGTAGGTCAGGTACACGGTGCCCTTGCCGCTGATGGTCCGCTGGTTGACGACCCCGTAGCCGCCGCCGCACGCGCCGTTGTACGACGCGGCTGACGCTGCGGTGGTGGTGGCCACCAGCGAGCCCCCGGTCATCGCGGCCCCGAGCAGCCCAGCCAGGGCCGCCCTCATCGGACTTCGCATGATCGTCTACTACCTCCGCCTGCTTATTGAGTTGCTCGATCTCACGGGGCGACGGTAGGCCTGACTCCGGCGTCACAGAAAGACAACAGACCGCTGTTTCGGCAGTGGCCGAAAGTCGCGCGTGGTGGGGACGGAGAGGGCATTTGATCTTTATCCGCACAGAGCCGGAGATACCGCTCTGGCCGCAAGCCAGGGCAGCCATGCCAGTAATGTTGTATCTTGACTGTGAGTAACGGAATCTAGACTCGCCGTGGGTCGACTGAGCCACGCAAGATCAAATCTGTCCGCGTATGCGCACCGGGGGAAACAGTTGTTGCGGATCAATTTTTTGCCGTCGGATTGGGAACGGCTTCGTTTCGTCACCAAACCCGATCCCATGTGGGAGATCCTGCTTAGCCTGTACATGTTGGGAGAGGCGTCCGACGAACAAGTATTCGGACAATGGAGGCAGCGCGTATTATCCCGGATAGCGCCAGAAAACAGAATGCTTCTTGACCTGGTGCCCCCCAAGGGCTATTCACCGGACTTCCTGAGCCCCCTCGTGGGCGGACAGGATCCCGAGGATGGAATCGACGCGGTCCTGAACACCCCTCGGCAACGCATCGCCGAAGACCTCGACCGGCGGTTCGGCGCCCGGGCCGGTCCGCCCTGGACCGCCGGGCTGGCGCGGAAGGACGTCACCACCATGCGGACGCTGGGCGGTTCGATCCGCACCTACTTCAATACCGCCGTACGACCGTACTGGAGTTACATCTCCCAGGTCGCGGCCGACGGCGCGGCATCGATCCGCACCACGGCGCCTCGGCCGGTGGCCGAGATCACCCGGCTCAAGGACCGGCCGCCGCGTCGGCCGGTCACGCTCGAACTGCCCTACAACCGCGACCAGGAGATGCACCTGCGAGGCCGCGGTCTCACCCTGGTCCCCGCGTTCTTCTGCGTCAACGGCCCGCTGACCTACCGCGATCCGTCGCTCCCACCGGTACTCCTCTATCCGGTCGGCCATGAGCCGATATCGTTCCTTGCCCGCGCCGCGCGGGGCACGGGACCGCCCGAGGATGTGCTGCGCCGGCTGCTCGGCGGCACTCGCGCCTCGGTGCTGCTAACGCTCAGTGATCGCGTCCACTCGACGAGCGGAATCGCCCGAACCCTCGGCATCTCGGTCGCCTCCGCAAGCGAGCACGCGTCACTCCTGCGCGCCGCCAGGCTGGTCGACAGTGAGCGCTACGGCAACACCGTTCAGCACTGGCTTACCCCCCTCGGGCTCGAATTCCTCGGCCAATCGTCAGACCGGGCAGGCGCCGCGGAAAGGACGCACGACAAGGGCTCTGTTCACTAGCTCTTCCGACGCACCTCGGGTGCCGAAGCCACATCACTCGGATCTTTACACCGTGCTTAGGGCCGGTGTGTAGGGATGAAAGACGTGCGGTTGCTTCGCCTCGTGCTCGCCGTCGCCGCTGCCTGTCTCCTGGGGGCATGCGGTGGCGACCCTGATCCGCCATCAGCACCGCAGGCGCCGTCGGCGCTGTCGGTTCCCTCGCCTGGGACGGCGTCGGCGGGCCCGGGCCTGATCGCCCAGCTGCGGCAGGGCGGATACGTGCTGTACATCAGGCACGCGGCGACCGAAAGCGCCCAAGATGACCCGACCCCCGACCTCAACGATCCCGGCACACAACGTAATCTTTCCGCCGCAGGCCGGACCGATGCGCGGGAGATCGGCCAGGCCGTCCGCCGCCTGCGCATACCGATCGGCACCGTGCTGGTCAGTCCCTATGACCGGACGCGCGAGACCGCCGAGATCGCCTTCGGTGCCGGGCGGCCGCGCGAAACCCGCGAACTCATCAGTGAGGGTTTTCCCGGCACCGACGACGCCCGGCTCGCCGAGCAGTTGCGGCGGCTGCTGCGCCAGCGTCCGAGCGCGGGAACCAACACTGTGCTGGTCTCTCATGGCTTCAACATCACTGAGGCGGCCGACATCTCGATCGCGGAGGGCGACATGGTGGTCTTCAACCCGGCGGCCCGGCAGCCGCTCACGCCGGTGGCGACGATCGGCGTCGACGACTGGCGCTCGTTGCGAGGGTGACGTGATGAAACGCTTGCTGATCATGATCACGGCGATGGCCGCGCTCACCGCGTGTTCCAGCGAGTCGCCATCGGCCGGGCCGCCCGCCGCGCCGGCCACGCAGACCAGCGCGGCGCCGTCGAGCGCGCGGGCCGACGGGCCGGCGATCCAGCGGTTCGACGTACCCGATGGGGCGGGGCCGCACGACGTCTCGCCCGCCGCCGACGGCGGAGTGTGGTTCACCGCTCAGCACGCGGGCTACCTCGGGCACCTCGACCCGAAGAGCGGCGAGGTGACCAGGGTGCCGCTGGGGAGCGGCGCACGTCCGCACGGTGTGATCACCGGGCCGGACGACGCGGCCTGGGTGACCGATGGCGGGCTCAACGCGATCGTCCGGGTGGACGGGCAGAGCCGGCGGGTGCGCCGGTTCCCGCTGCCCGCCGGCCGCGGCGACGCCAATCTCAACACCGCGACCTTCGACGACGCCGGGAAGCTGTGGTTCACCGGTCAAAACGGCGTGTACGGCCGGGTCGATCCCGCCTCGGGCCGGGTCGACGTCTACGACGCGCCGCGCGGCGCGGGCCCGTACGGCATCACCACCACGCCGGACGGCGAGGTTTACTACGCCTCCCTGGCCGGCAGTCACATCGCCCGGATCGCGACCGATACCGGCCAGGCCACGGTCATCGAACCGCCCACCGAGGACCAGGGCGCGCGCCGCGTGTGGGCCGACGGCCAGGGCCGCGTTTGGGTCAGCGAGTACAACGGCGGGCGTCTCGGCCGCTACGATCCGAGGTCCGGCGACTGGCGCGAATGGCGGCTGCCCGGCGACCAGCCGCAGCCGTACGCCGTCTTCGTCGACGACGTCGGCATGGTGTGGCTGAGCGACTTCGGCAGCGACCGCCTGGTGCGCTTCGACCCGGCGACCGAGACCTTCACTGCGGCGAACGGCGACGCGCCCGCCGTACGGCAGTTGCACGGCAGGCCGGGCGAGATGTGGGGCGCGGCCTCGGGTGCGGACCAGATCCTCCTCGTCCGGACCGGTTCCCGCTAAGTCATGGAGTCGGCTTAGGGCTCGGCAAGATGCGGCGAAGCGTGCCCGGCGGACGGGCGCGCCGCCGCCATTCGCGGGGATAACCCACCGACACCTCTTCGAATCGCACGCCGTCATACCACGTGGTCCGCGGAATGTGCAGATGGCCGTACACGACCACGGCCGCGTTGAACCTGACGTGCCAATCGGCGGTGAGTTCGGTGCCGCACCATTGGGCGAACTCCGGGTAATACAAAGATCGGGTCGGCTCGCGAACAAGCGGGTAATGGTTGACGAGGACCGTGGGGATGTCGGCGTCGCTCGCGGCGAGCCGCCGCTCCGTCTGGGCGACCCTGGCCCGGCACCACGCACCCCGGCTCGGGTACGGGTCGGGGTGCAGCAGCATCTCGTCGGTGCACACGACGCCGGACTCGTACGCCTTGGCCAGCGCCTCTTCCTCGGACGTCGTGCCGGCCGGACGGAAGGTGTAGTCATAGAGCAGGAACAGCGGGGAGATCACCGCGGGCCCGCCCTCGCCCTCCCAGATCTGGTAGGGGTCCTCCGGCGTCACCACGCCGGCGCCGCGGCACATCTCGACCAGCCGCCGGTAGCGGGCCAGGCCGCGCAACGCGATGGGATCGTCGCGCGGCGTCCACAGCTCATGATTGCCCGGCACCCAGATCACCTTGGCGAAGCGTTCGTTGAGGGTGCTGAGCGCCCATTCGATGTCGGCGACCATCTCACCGACGTCGCCCGCCACGATCAGCCAATCGGCGGCCGACTCCGGACGAAGGTCCTCCACGATCTTTCGGTTCTCGGCATAGCCGACGTGCAGATCGCTGATAGCCCATACCTGTCCGGCCACGGTATTGATGATCACCTCGCTCGGCAGAATATGCAGTATAGACCACCGAGATCGGCCACCGAGACCGGACAGATCTTGGTACCCCGGGTGGGGCTCGAACCCACACTTCCACGGATTTTAAGTCCGTCGCCTAACTGCCTAATTGGGCTACCGGGGCTTGATTCATCGACAATCTAAGCAAGTCGGTCGCCGGAGTCAGCCCCTAACGGCCCGCTCATGATCCCTATAGGCGCCCCTATACCGAGGATAGGGATTGACCAACGGGGCCCGAGATGTTTCCATTTCTCCGCCGACTTGACGAGGAGTCGATTTGGCCGGACCGCCGACTCGCGAGGCGGTCTCCGGGCGGCCGTGGCGATCTACCAGGGGCCTCGGCCTCGGCGGCGGCCGATAGCGGCCGACCGGGCGCCGATCCGCCTACCGCGTCGCGACGGAGACCCTCTAAGCTCGGGCGGCGTGGACGCACGGGTTACCTATCGGGTCGAAAAGTCCATCGCGACCATCACAATGGACGACGGCAAGGTCAACGTGCTGTCGCCGGAGATGATCGCCGAGCTGAACCACGCGCTCGACCTGGCCATCGCCGACGAGGCCGTGGTCGTGCTCACCAGCACGGCGCGGACGTTCTGCGCGGGTTTCGATCTTGGCGAGCTCGGCCGGGGCCCCGCCGCCGCCTACGCACTGGTCCGATCCGGGTTCGAGCTGGCGGCGCGGCTGCTGTCGTTTCCGCGGCCGGTCGTCATCGCCTGCCCCGGTGCCGCCGTGGCGATGGGGGTCTTCCTCCTGCTGTCGGGCGACTACCGGGTCGGCGCCGCGGGCTCGTACAAAATGACGGTGAACGAGGTGGCGCTCGGCATGACGCTGCCGTCGCCCGCGATCGAGATCTGCCGGGAGCGGCTGGCTCCGGCGCACTTCAATCGGGCCATCGTGCTCGGCGAAGGCTTCTCCCCCGGCGACGCCGTGACCGCCGGCATTCTCGACAGGGTCGTGCCGGCCGCCGATCTCGCCGCCGCCGCGCGCGCCACCGCGGCCGAGGCGGCGAAGCTGGACATGGCCGCCCATGCCGCGACCAAGCTGCTCGTACGGGAGCAGTTGCTGACGCGGATCCGGGCCGCCATCGCCTCCCCGGCGGGGCTCGGCCTTCCGGACGACGCGGAGGGGTGACCCGCACGGCTCAGCCCCCGCCGGCTCGGGTAATGTTGCTTTCTCCAGCGAGATCGCGCCGAGGGAGGTGAGAACCGTTACCGCCAGTTCAGGCCGGGTGCTCTCACCTCGCGGCGGTCCGATCCAAGCGGCATAGCCCACCGGTTTCGGCACGAGTCATCGGGAGAGCGCCAGACGGCGCGCAGCGCATCCCGAAAGGCTCTCATGTCGATTTCTTCCTCCTCTCCGTCCTCGCCATCGTCTCCGTCATCGCCCGCACCGGCGGCACGGACGCGATCGATCGTCGCGCGACTGCGAGCCGCCGGTTGTGTGTTCGCCGAGGACGAGGCGCTCCTGCTCATCGCCGCAGCCGCCACCCCGGCCGACCTCTCCGGCATGGTCGACCGGCGGGCCTCCGGGCTGCCCTTGGAGCACGTCATCGGCTGGGCGGAGTTCTGCGGCCTGCGGATCGCCGTGGATCCCGGGGTCTTCGTACCTCGGCGCCGCACCGAGTTCCTCGTCCGGCAGGCCGCCGCGCTCGCCGGCCAGGCCACGGCCCGCCGGGCCACGGCTCGCCAGGCCACGGCCGCGCGGGCCACGGGGCGGCCGGTCATGGTGGTCGACCTGTGCTGCGGCTCGGGCGCGGTGGGCGCGGCGCTGGCCGCGACGTTGGACGGGATCGAGTTGCACGCCGTCGACATCGACCCCGCCGCGGTCCGGTGCGCCCGCCGCAACGTCGCCACCGCAGCCGGCCGGGTCTACGAAGGAGACCTCGACCGGCCACTGCCGGCCACGCTGCGCGGCCGCGTCGACGTCCTGGTGGCCAACGCGCCCTACGTGCCCACCGGCGAGGTCACGCTGCTCCCCCGTGAGGCGCGCGTCCACGAGCCGCGCGCGGCACTCGACGGAGGCGCGGACGGCCTGGACATCCTGCGCCGGGTGGCCGGCGCGGCGCCGGGCTGGCTGGCGCCCGGCGGTCACCTGCTCGTCGAGACGAGCGAACGCCAGGCACCGCTGCTCGCCGAGATCGTCGCCCGCAACGGGTTGCGCCCGTGGGTGGCCGGCCCGGACGAGCAGGCGGCCACCGTCGTCATCGGCGCCAAGGCGGCGGACGCGTGACGGCTGCGCCGGGGGTCGGCGGGCCGTCCCGGCTTGGGCGGCGGGCGAGCGTCACGGCGGAGCGAGCCTGGGCGGGCGCCACATGGGCCAAAAGGGGGTGCCGTCGGGGAGCCGGAACGGCTCGCGCACTTCATAGCCGTGCCGCAGGTACAGGTCGCGGCTGCGCGTGCTGCTCGCCTCCAGGTACGCCGGGATCGCGGCGGCGTCGAGTTCGGCGTGCGCACGGCGGAGCAGGACGCTGCCGAGCCCGCCGCCCTGCCGTCCGGGCTGTACGGCGAGCAGGGCCAGGTGATGGTGCGGCTCGCTCGGGTGGTTGTCCTCGAAGAGCGAGTCAAGCACGCGGAATCGGTCGGTCCAGCGGCCGCACGCGGCGGCCAGGCGGCGGTCGTAGTCGGCCGGTTCCGGCAGCGGGCCGGTGCGGGGGAACCACACGGCGGCCGCGGGCGCCTCGTCGATGAGGTCGACGTAGCCGTACTCGATCGCATGCTCGACGAAGATCCGGAAGTTGGCCGTCATGACCCGCGTCCGTTCGGCGGGCTCGGGCACGAGCCAGCGCACGGCGGCCAGCGGCGCGAAGGCCGTCGCGATGATCTCGGCGACACCGGCCGCGTCGGCGGGCGTAGCGCGGCGGATGGTGGTGCTGCTGTCGGTGGTCATCGGGTGCGGCTCCGCGCGTGCCGTGGCTGGTTGCCGGCCGGGCGGGCCATCGCCGGCGTGGCCCGGCCGGTGGCGGCCTCGGCGCCGAGGCCGATCTTCGCGTACACCTCCGGCTGGGTCACGCGCAACACCAGTCCCCAGGCCAGGCCGATGACCACGGCCACCACGTACGCGGCGGGCAGCGCCCAGCGCAGCGGCGAGGAGGGGTCTACGCCGAGCAGCGTGGCGAAGTTGGCGACCGCCAGATAGACGATGACAACGAGCGCGGCGGTCGCGCCGACCGGCGCGACAAGCCGGCGCCAGATGTTCTCCTCGCCGGGTCGCCGGGCGAAGAACGTGATCACCGAGATGGAGGTGGCGGTGATGAGCAGCAGGACGCCGAAGCCGCCGAAGGTGCCGCCGTAGAAGAACAGCTGCACCAGGGGATCGAGCCCGAACGCGGCGTACACGATGATCACCACGAGGCCGAGTGCGGTCTGGGCGACGGAGCCGGTTTTGGGCGCGCCGCTGCGGACGCTCGTCCGCCCGAAGATCGCCGGCAGCACCCGTTCCCTGCCCAGCGCGAAGATGTAGCGGGCGGTGGTGTTGTGGAAGGAGATCATCGCGGCGAACAGGCTGGTGACGAAGAGCACCCGGGCGATGTCGATGACGGTGCCGCCCAGGTGGGCGCCGGCCAGGTTGAAGATGGTCTCGGGGCCGTCTTGGCGGGTCACCTCGACGATCCTGGCGGGCCCGGTGGCCACGGTCATCGCCCAGGAGGACACGGCGTAGAGCGCTGCGATGATCGCGACCGCCGCGAAGGTCGCCACGGGCACCGTACGCCGCGGATCGCGGCTTTCTTCGGAGAAGACGACCGACGACTCGAAGCCGACGAAACCGAGCACGGCGATGACCAGCAGCGCGCCGACGCCGGGCGCGAACAGCTCGCCCGGCGACAGGGCCGAGATCGCGATGGCGCCGCCCGCCGGGTTGAGCAGGTCGACGGCGTCGAAAAGCAGGATGACCAGCACCTCGGCGGTCAGCAGGATCGCCAGGATGGAGCCGTTGACCTCGACGCGCATCACACCGAGCACCGCGATCAGCGCCCAGGCGACGAGGGCGATGAGCCACCACGGCGGGCTGATGCCGAACCACTGGTCGAGCAGCGGCGCGGCGGCCGCGCCGAGCGCCCCGTAAAGCCCGACCTGAAGGGCGTTGTAGGCGACGAGGGCGACCCAGGCCCCGGCCACCCCGCACGGGCGGCCGAGCCCGCGGGCGATGTAGGCATAAAAGGCGCCCGCGTTGACCATGTGCCTGGCCATGGCTACATAGCCGACGGAAAACAGGGCGAGCACGGCGCCGACCACAAGGAAGGCCACGGGCAGCCCGGTGATGCCGGTCACGGCGTAGCTGGTGGTCACGACGCCGGCGACGACGGTCAGCGGCGCGGCGGCCGAGAGCACGAAATAGACCACGGTGGGTACGCCGAGCCGGTCGGCGGCGAGCGCGGTGACGATCGTATCGGCGCTTCTCGTGCGTACTGTCATGTAGAGGTCTCCTTGTGAGGTGGGGAAGCTGGGCTGGTTTTGGCGGGCGGCGGCCGGTCAGGCGCGATAGGAGAGCACGGCGTCGCCCACCGCGGCGCGCACGTGGCCGGTGAGATCGCGGAGCGGAGGCGGGATGGTGGCCATGAACGTGGCGAGATAGCGGCGCGCGGCCAACCGGTCCCGGCGGTCGAGCAAGATCGTGTCCAGCAGTCCGGTGGCCTCGACGAGCGCGGCGAGCGCCATGTCGGCCGGCGTCATCCGCTCTCCGTTGACCAGCATCTTCTCCATGCGGACCGCGGGCCAGGCCCCCTTGACGTAATTCGTGGCCACGTACCGGACGCTCTTACGCCACAGCAACCGTGATTCGGTGCGCCGCAGCAGGCCCGCGTTGATCAGCCGGGCGGCCACGTCTTCGACGCTGTTCCTGGCGAGGTAGGCCAGCCAGGTGCGGACGTCGGTGTGCTCGGGCGCGTTGATCATCTCGTGCAGGATGCTTTGGCCGAGCGCGTCAGCCACCGGCCGCGGGTCGGTCACCCGCACCTCGGCGCGCCAGACGGTGATCCGCTGCGCCAGTGTGAGCTCGCCGAGCAGCGCACCGGCCAGACCCAGCGAGGTCGCGCGCGGGTGCAGCTGCGGCGCACCGGAACCAGCCGTGTCCCAGGCGATCAAAAAGAACTCGTCGGCCAGCCCCACGTCGGTCTCCTCGGGCGATGGTCAGCGCCGCCGGCGCCGGCGCGGGTCCGGCGCCGCCAGGGTCAGGTGGGGCGGCGACGTATCGACCAAGGCGGGGAGCCCAGTATGTGCGTGCACAATCAGTCCCTGTACGGGCAACGCGGCTGACGGGAAGAAAGCTTCGAGCGTCGTGTGACCAGGGGTAAGATCTATCAAATAATCTTGCTTTGGCATAGAGAAAACGCCAATTTCCAGATATGCCGGGAAGTGGTCACCGGTCCATATCCGCACCCGGCCTTCCTACCTCCGCTGGCCAGTGCGTTCGCCATCTGTTTTAGGCCGCCCGTAATGGAGTTCCGGCACGATATCGAGCGAATATCGTTCGGTGGACGATGGTCGTAATGATCTTTGCCGGCCGGTCAGGCGAGCCGCTGTCACGCCATTTCAAGATCGCTGGCGGAGCGGCCGTTTTCGGTCCGCTCCGCCGTCGGCTCATCGATCCTCTTTCGGCGCCCGCGGCACGCGCGCCGACCGCACCGACCGCACCGACCGCACCGACCCGGCCGACCGTGGCATGCCATCGACGGCGAGCACCGTCGTCAGCACCGCCATCAATAGACCGGTGAGAGCCACAACGCCGAAAACGAGCCCGGCCACCGGCGACTGATGAGCGCCCGCCGTCGCGATCAAGGTGGCGCCGCCGGCCCACAGCATCGCGCAGGCCGCCCATACCGGCTCGGCGCCACCGAAGGCCGTGGGCCACCTCTTCACCGCCGCCGTCCGCCGAGCAGGAACGGTGGCCGGAGGCGTCCAGATCCAGCCCCGGTCTCTGGTCTGCTTGACCTTGACGGCGGCCGGCCGAAACGCGGCCGACTCGAGCATGCTCGGCCGCTGCCGGACCACGCACTCGTAGTAGTGGTCGGAGACGATCAGCGCCAGCTCCGACCCGCTCGCGGTCAGCGCCGTGCGCAGCACCGGCGCGTCGAGCAGCCGGAACAGATGGTTGACGGTCCGCCCCGCCAGACCGTGCTCGTCCCGGTGCACCTGACCCAGGTGGACGGCCGCACGGAGCCCGATGCGGGCGACCTCGCTGGCCATCCGGTTGTGCCGCCGCAGCGCGGCGCGCAGCTGATACAGCAGCGGATCGATCAAGATGATCGCGGGCAGCCCCTGCGGCATGACCACGACAACCCCGTCGCCGCGGTCTTCATGGACGCAGTCGGTCCACGAGATCCCCGACGCCTCGAACGCCTCGCCCAGCAACTGGTATAGCGCCCGCCGGAGGACGAGTTGCACCTCGTCGTCGCGGCTGGCGTCGGTGAAGCCGGCGATGTCGACCGCGAAGACCAACCGGTCCTGCCCGCCGTCGCCGCCGGCGCGCCGCCCCGCATGCCGCCCCGCCGCCTGCATCTCCGTCGCGGCCGACCCGGCAGCCGCTGCCGCCGCCCACCCCGGCACGGCCGCTGTCGGCCACGAGGGTGCGCCCGGCGCCGATCCCCGCGGCACGGCGCCGGGCGCGGGTGGGTGTCCGCAATTCCCCTCCTCCCGCGCCGCCATCGGCCGGGGCGTCCCCGCGACGGCGGCACCGCCAAAAGCGGCGCACGCCGGCCGGCCGCACAACACGTGCGTGAGTCCCGGCGCCTCCCCCCTCATGAGCGCCACGGCCGCCACCACCGCGAGCACAAAGTTGAGCTCCTCATCGCGGAACATTCGATGGACCCCCTCGACAACGTCCCGCCGGCCGGGACACCTGCCAACGTCCCGGAGGCGACCGAATCCCCCTGTACGCGGCGCGAAGGGCGGGCTTCCCCGCGGATATCACGAGTGTGGCGGCGGGGTTAGCCGACCGCCTGAGTAGAGCGATGCTCGCTTTTGGGAGCGCCCCTATCCCCCATGCTCAATCCAGAGCGCAAGCCCTTTGTCACGTCACGTACCTATGGGTCTGGCGGGTGGTACGTACCCTCCGTACGATTACGTTTCGTGAGTCCGCGATGGCCCTTCGTGGGCAGGCGTGAGGAGCTTGACCTCATCGCCGAGGCCATGACGAACGGCCCGGGCATCGTCCTCGCCGGCGCCCCGGGCATCGGCAAGACCCGGCTGGCCTATGAGGCCGTGCAGGCCGCCGATCCCGCGCGATTCATGGTCCGGCGGGTCGCGGCCACGTCTGCGACCGCGCCGATTCCCTTCGGCGCGCTGGCGCCGTTGCTGCCCGTCGACCTGCCGGCGGCGCCCGACCGGCCGAACCTGCTGCGCTTCGCCGCCGACGCCATGCTGGCGGGCGCCGAGGGGCGCCGGCTGCTGCTGAGCATCGACGACGCGCATCTGCTCGACGAGACCTCCGCCGCCTTGGTCTATCAGCTCGCCCAGTCCGACCGGGCGTTCGTCCTCGCCTGCGTGCGCAGCGGCGAGCGCGCGCCCGCCTCGATCACGGCGCTGTGGAAAGAGGACCTCACCCCCCGGCTCGAGGTCCAAGCGCTGTCTGAGCAGGAGACCCGCGACGTCCTCGTCGCGGCACTCGGCGGCGAGGTCACCGGGGCCACCAGCCGCCGGCTCTGGCAGGCCGCCCGCGGCAACATGCTCCTGCTCAGAGAGCTTGTCGACGCCGGCAAAGAGGGCGGCGCGCTCACCGAGGCAGGGGGCGTCTGGCGCTGGGACGGGCCCTGGGTGGTCGCGCCGCGCCTCAGCGAGCTCATCACCGAACGGGTGGGCCGGCTGGACCGGGCACAGCAGCACGTGCTCGAGCTCACGGCCTACGGCGAG
>CALAED010000195.1 GCA_937891035.1 uncultured Thermomonosporaceae bacterium
GGGCCCACGCCGACCGGCTGGCGCTGGCCATGGAGCTGCTCGCCGACCCGGCGTACGACGTGCTGATCACCGGTGACTGCCGTTTCGACGAACTGCCGGCGGTGTTGCCCCGGCTGGCCAGTGGCGAACTGCCCGCCCTGTGCCACCGGGTCGCCTACGACGCGGCGTAGGGCGTACGGTCATGCGCGGCGAAATCGGGGGCTCGACAAATAGTTGACCTCGCAACGACCTTGCGGGGTTTTTGACCTGTTGGGAAGGTGGCGTGTTCGCTCTGACCGTTCGTGATCACATGATGATCGCGCATAGCTTCCGCGGGGAGGTCTTCGGTCCCGCGCAGCGGTTGCACGGCGCGACGTACGTCGTGGACGCCACCTTCCGGCGGGCGGAACTGGACGCGGACAACATCGTCGTCGACATCGCACTGGCCACCCGGCGGCTGCGGGAGGTGCTCGACGAGCTCAACCATCGCAACCTCGACGACGAGCCCGCGTTCGCCGGGATCAACACCTCGACCGAGTTCCTCGCCCAGGTCGTCGCCGACCGCCTGGCCGAGCGGGCGCGGGCCGGCGAGCTCGGCGCCGGCGCCCGTGAGCTGGCGGCGATCGAGGTGACCTTGCACGAGTCCCACGTGGCCAAAGCCAGTTACGAACGCCCGCTTGGATCGCCGTGACCGCCATGCCGCCCATGGACACCGCCATGACAGCCGAGAACGCCGGGCCCGCCGGAGCGGCCGTAACGAGCCGATCGCCGGTCTTCGTCGTGCCCGGCGACATCGACGACGTGACCGTACCGAGCGGCGGCAACACCTACGACCGCCGCGTGTGCCGGGCGATGGCGGCGCTCGGGCGGCCGATACGCGAGCTCGCCGTACCCGGCACCTGGCCCCGGCCGGAGGCCGCCGCCCGCGATCGGCTGACCCGCGCGCTGGCCGGCCTGGCCGACGGCACGGTCGTGGTGTTCGACGGCATCGTGGCCTGCGGCGTCCCGGAGATCATCGTGCCGGCGGCGCGCCGGCTGCGGATCGCGGTGCTGGTGCACCTGCCCCTGGCCGACGAGACCGGCCTGCCGCCGCAGACGGCGGCCGAGCTGGACGACCGCGAGCGCGCGACGCTGCGGGCCGCCCATCTGGTGGTGGCGACGAGCGCGGCGACCGCGCGCCGGCTCGTCGAACATCACGACCTCGCCGCGAGCCGGGTCACCTGGGTTCCGCCGGGCACCGAGCCGGCCCCGCTCGCCCCCGGTACGGACGGCCGTTCCCGGCTGATCTGCGTGGCCGCGGTGACCCCGCGCAAGGGACAGGACGTGCTGGTCGACGCGCTCGCCGAGGTCGCAGCGCGACACCCCGGCCTGCCGTGGAGCTGTGAGTGCGTTGGTCCGGTGCGGCGCGACCCGGCGTACGCCCACCGGGTGCGCGAGCTGATCGAACGGCGCGGCCTCGGCGACCGGGTGACGCTCACCGGCCCGTGGACCGGCACCGATCTGGCCGTCGGCTACGCCGCCGCCGATCTGGCCGTCCTGCCGTCGCTGGCCGAGCCGTATGGGATGGTCGTCACCGAGGCGTTGGCCCGCGGGCTCCCGGTCCTGGCGAGCGCCGTGGACGGCATTCCGGACGCCCTCGGGCGGACGCCGGACGGGAGCGTACCGGGGATCTTGGTGCCGCCGGGGGACGCCGGGGCGCTGGCGGCCGCGCTTGGCCGCTGGCTCACCGAGCCCGACCTGCGCCGCGGGCTCAAGGCGGCGGCCCGGCTGCGCCGGGACACGCTGGCCGGCTGGGACGCGGCGGCACGGCGCTGGACGGACCTGCTCGGTTGGCTGCGGCAGCCCTCCGCGACCACGTCCGGACCCGCATCCGGGAGCACGGCATGAGCGGGCCGGTGGAGTGCGCGCCGGGCACGTTCACCGCCGAGTGGCTGGAGCTGCGGGAGGGCGCGGACGCGGCCGCCCGGGCCACCGAGCTGATCGACATGCTGGTCCCAGCTCTGCCCCGGCCGCCGCTTGTCATCCGCGACCTCGGCTGCGGCACCGGCTCGATGGGGCGCTGGCTCGCCGGGCGGCTGCCCGGCCCCCAACACTGGATCCTGCACGACCGTGACCCGCGCCTGCTGGTCCAGGCGGCCGTCGGGCTGCCCGGCATGTCCGGCGACGGCGACTGGGTCACGGTCGCGCTCGAGCGCGGCGACGTCACCGGTCTTCGCGCGGCGGAGCTCGCCGGCACGTCCCTGCTGACCGCGTCCGCGCTGCTTGACCTGCTCACCGCCCACGAGGTCGCCGACCTGGCCGCGGCCTGCGCGGCGGCCGGCTGCCCCGCCCTGCTCGCGCTGTCGGTGACCGGGTACGTCCGGCTCACTCCGGCCGACCCGCTCGATACCGAGCTCGCCGCCGCCTTCGACGACCACCAGCGCCGCACCACCGCCGGCCGACGCCTGCTCGGCCCGGACGCGGTCGGCGTCGCCATCGCCGCCTTCGAACGATGCGGCGCGCAGGTGCACCGCCGGCCCAGCCCGTGGCGGCTCGGCCCTGACCACGCCGCGCTGCTCGCCCGATGGCTCCAGGGCTGGGTCGGGGCCGCCGTGGAGCAGCGCCCCGACCTGGCCGCGGCGGCCGACGCCTACCTGTGCCGCCGGCTCGCCGCCTGCTCGGCGGGTGAGCTGCGCGTCCTGGTCGGCCACGACGACCTGCTCGCCCTCCCCGCGGAGCGGCCGAACCGTGACCGGATGGATGAATCGTGAAGCGGACGATGTGGGCATGGTCGCGGGTGCTCGTCGGCGCGGGCATCATCGGCGTGCTCCTGTGGCAGCTCGGCACCCGGGCGTTCCTGGACGGCCTGCGGGTGATCGACGCCCGTACGGTGTTCGCGGCGCTGGCGATCGGCTTGGGCACGACACTGTGCTGCGCAGCGCGCTGGTGCCTGGTGGCCAGGCGGCTCGGCCTGCGGCTGTCGCTGCGCGGCGCCGTCGAGGACTATTACCGGGCGTTGTTCCTCAACGCGGTGCTGCCGGCGGGCGTCCTCGGCGACGTCCATCGCGCGGTGCGGCACGGCCGGCAAGAGGGCGACGTCGGGCGCGGCGTGCGGGCGGTAGTGCTGGAACGGTTCGCCGGGCAGGTGGTGGTCGTGGGCATCGCGGTGCCGGTGCTGCTCGCCCGGCCCGCCGTGATCCCGGAGCGCTTTCACGGCGCGGTCGTGACGTCGGCGGCGGTGGTCGCCGCGGTCACCGCCGCCGCCGCGGCCGTCGCCGTACTCGCCGGCAAACGCTGGACGCATAGCGGGTCGCGCTGGCGGCGCGCATCGGCCGCCTCACTCGGCGACCTGCGCCGCGGCCTGCTCGCCCGCGACGCCTGGCCGGGCGTCACGCTGTTGTCGGCGCTGGCGTTCGCCGGTCATCTCGCCATGTTCCTCCTCGCCGCCCGCGCGGCCGGAGCGAGCGCGCCGGTGGCTCAGCTGCTGCCGCTGATGGTGCTGACGCTGCTGGCCATGGGGGTGCCGGTGAACGTCGGCGGGTGGGGACCGCGCGAGGGCGTGGCCGCGCTGGCGTTCGCCGCCGCCGGGCTGAGCGCGGCGCAGGGCCTTACCGCCGCAGTGGTGTACGGGGTGCTCGCACTCGTCGCCGGCCTGCCCGGCGCGTTCGTGCTGCTGTGGCCGGTCGTCGCGAGGCGCGTCGCCGCCCTGCCGGCTGGACGTGTCGCGCCGCGACCCGCGGGACGTGTCGCGCCGCTGCCCGCGTCCGCGCTCGCCGGCCGCCCCGATGGGTCACCATCGTGATTTGTGAGCTACGCGATAAATGACCGAATATGGCCGCTCTGCCGCGTAACGTTCTTCGGACAGTTGCGTAGATGGGAAAAGTGCATGTCAGAACCTGACGTCGTCCTGAACGCTTCGCGGCGGTCGGCCATCGAGCGCGTGGTGGACACCCGGCTGCCCACCGTGCACGGCGAGCTGCGCGCGGTCGGCGATCTGGACGGCGCGACCGGCCATGAGCAGGTGGCCTTGGTGTGCGGCGAGGTCGGCGAGGGACGTGAGGTGCTCACCCGAGTGCATTCGGAGTGCCTGACCGGTGACGTCTTCGGCTCCAACCACTGCGAATGCGGCGACCAGCTGGCCTCGGCGTTGCGCGCGATCGTCGCTGCGAGCGCCGGCGTCCTGGTCTACCTGCGCGGACACGAGGGGCGCGGCATCGGCCTGCTGGCGAAGCTGCAGGCGATGCGGCTCCAGGACGAAGGGCTCGACACGGTAGAGGCGAACCTGGCGCTCGGGCTCCCCTCCGACGCCCGCGACTACCGGGTGGCCGCGGAGATCCTGCACGACCTGGGCGTGGGTTCGGTGCGGCTGCTGTCGAACAACCCGCGGAAGCTGGACGCGCTGCGGCGCTACGGCGTCGACGTCGTCGAACGGGTCCCGCTGCTCATCCCGCCGAACGACGAGAACCTGCGCTATCTGCGGACCAAGCGCGAGCGGCTCGGCCACCAGCTGCCGCACCTAGACGAGATCGCCGCCGGTGCCGGTGCCGGTGCCGGTGCCGGCACTGCCCCGGCCCCGCCCCCGGCCCGCAACGGTCAGCGGCCGAGCGCCGCGAGCGCCGCGAGCGTCTCGGCGAACGAGGTGACCAGGCTGGCGAGGACGTCCCTGCCCTTTTCCGCCGACGCCAGCGAGGGCCGGCCCACCACGCCCGACTCGGTATAGGCCGCCAGGCCGAGCGTGAGCAGGTGCTCCCGATCGGCGGCGAGGTGATCGCTCGACTCGTACCCCGGGCGGACCAGATGCGGATGGGCGTGCAGCAAGAGGCTGGTCTCCAACTCCCCGGCGTGCATGTCGTCGTCGATGGACGTCACGATGCCGGCCGCCGTGCGCGCCGTTGACCAGGCTTCGAGCGACGGGAAAAGAGCCATGGAGCCCCCGGCCGGGCCGGCCTCCTGGACGACGTTGGACAGCACGTAGTTGCCGCCGTGCCCGTTGACCAGCACCAGCGAGCCGACCCCCGACCGGCGCAGCGACTCGGCGACGTCGTGGACGACGGCGGTCAGCGTGGTGGCGGAGATGCTCACCGTCCCGGCCCAGGCGGCGTGCTCGTGCGAGCACGAGATCGTGATGGGCGGCAGCCGCAGGACGGGGTAGGCGGCGTCGATCGCCGCGGCGATCGTGACCGCGATCACCGTGTCCGTCGTCAGCGGCAGATAGGGGCCGTGCTGCTCGAAGCTGCCGATCGGCAGCACCGCCACCTCGGCCGCCCGGTCCCGTTCCTCGTTCGTGGTGCGCAGCGGAAGCAGGGCGGGCGGCGATCTGTCGAACCCGTCGAAACCGTCGACCCCGTCGAATCTCTCGAACTCGGTCATGGTCCTTCCTCGCCAGGGACATGGGTGCCGGATGCTCCGGGCCCGCCGGGCACCGGGAGCAGATGGGCGTTCACCGCAGCGGCGCGGCCGGCGAGGTCGGTGAGCTCGGCCACGGTGACGCCGGCGGCCGCGAGGGCCGCCACGCCGCCGGGCCGGGTGACGAATATCGGTGGCTCCCGCCACGCGATCACCACTCGCCCGATGCCCGCCGCGATGATCAGATCCGTACAGGCGCGGGCGCCGGACGCGCGCCGGACACACGGTTCGAGCGAACTGTAGAGCGTCGCGCCGCCGAGCGTGGGGGCCGCGGCGGGGGCGGTCGCGGCCAGCTTGCGCAGCGCGGACTCCTCGGCGTGGCAGCGCCCCGTCTCTCGCGAGAACCCGCGGGAGATCTCGGCGCCGTGCTCGTCGACGATGACCGCGCCGACCGAGAACGCGGTCGTGCTCGGCGGGCACCGGTGCGCCAGCTCGATGGCCAGCGTGAGCCAGCGACGGTCGTCGTTCACCGTCTCGGGCCCGGCAGGAACCGCAGGAGGGCCATGTCGCCCACGGCGCGGACCTCCGCCAGCGTCATGCGGTGCGCCGGGTCGTGGGGGAAGGCGCCCGCGTTGACGAAGCGCGGCGCGGCGGGGTCGCCGACGAAGAACGGCGCGATGGCGAGCTGGAGTTCGTCGGCAAGACCGGCGGTCAGGAACTGCGTGTGCACCGTGCCGCCGCCTTCGACCATGAGCCGCCCGACGCCGCGCCGGCCCAGGTCGGCGAGGACGGCGGCGACATCGAGGTCGGCGCCGAGCCCGGCGACCTCGGCGAGATCGCCGAGCCGGGCGCGCAGCTTCGGCACGACCGGGTCGGGACAGTAGACGAGCTTGTCGCCGCCGTCATGCCAAAAGCGCAGGGCGGGGTCGAGGTCTCCGCCGGTCGTGATCGTGACCTTGAGCGGGTACGGCGGCCGGCCGGCGGCGGCCCGTTCGGCTCGCCGCCGCGCGGAGTGCACGATGAGGCGGGGGTTATCGCGGCGGAGTGTCGTCGCCCCGACGAGGATCGCGTCGGACTCGGCCCGTACCTGATCGACCCGGTCGAGATCGGTGGCGTCCGACAGCACCAGCCGCTCCGGGCCGGTGTCGTCGATGTAGCCGTCGACGGAGGCGGCGACGCTCAGCAGAACGTGGGGACGCGCGGTCACCTGGGAAAGTCTGCCACCAGGGCGATCACGCCGCACGGCGGGGTGTTCGCGACTGAACCCGCTCCGCGGGCCTGCCGTATCAAGGTCGGGGGCGCCCGCGCCGTCACGCCACGCGTTCCGGTAAGAAGATCCCTGTGAGAGGACCGTTGCGTTGTCGTCTGACTTGAGCTCCACGGATCCGTCCGCCGCCGGCTCGGGGACGGTCGCCGAGCGCGGCGAAGGCGTGGTGCCGGACGACTCGGTCCGTACGACCGCCGAGCCCGCCGACGCCGCCGAGCCCGCGCCCTCGGGCAAGCCCGCCGCGTCGGGCACACCGGCCAGGCGAAGCCACGTCCGGCGGGCCGGGGCGGGGTTGGTGACCACGCTGGCCTGCCTGCTCCTGCTGTTCGCCCTGGTAGTGCCGAGCGACCTCACCGGCATCACCCCGGGTGAGTTCGTCCGGATCCCGATCGACGGGCTCATCGGCGTCGCCCTCGTGGCCGTACTGCCGCCGCGGCCGCGGCTGGCGGTGGCCGTCGTCGCCGGCATCGTCCTCGGGCTGCTGGCCATCTTGAAGATCGCCGACATCGGTTTCTACGAGACGCTCAACCGGCCGTTCCATCCGGTCTTCGATTGGCCCATCCTCGGGTCCGGAGCCGAATTCCTCATTCAGACGCTCGGCCAGGCGGGCGGCATCGCCGCCATCGCCGTGATCGGGATCCTTCTCGCCGGCCTGTTCGTCCTCATGACGCTGTCGCTGCTGCGGCTCACCCGCGTCGTCGCCCGGCACGCCGCCGGTGCGCTGCGCGGCACCGCGGTCCTCGCGGTCGCATGGGTCGCCTGCGCCGCGCTCGGCGCACAGCTCGTCCCCGGGGTGCCGGTGGCCGGCACCGCCCTCGGCCGCCTCGGCCAGGTGCCCGCCGACCTGAACGACCACGAGAAGTTCGCCGCGCAGGCCGCCCACGACGCCTTCCGCGGCACTCCCGGCAGCCGGCTGCTGACCGGGCTTCGCGGCAAGGACGTCATCGTGTCGTTCGTCGAGAGCTACGGTCGGGTCGCCATCGACAACCCCGACGTGGTGGCGGCGCTCGACGCGGGGAGCGGTCGGCTGCGGGCGGCCGGGTTCGCGGCGCGCAGCGCCTACCTCACCTCGCCGACCTTCGGCGGCGGCAGCTGGCTGGCGCACGGCACGTTGCTGTCCGGCCTGTGGATCGACAACCAGCGGCGATACGACTCCCTCGTCTCGAGTGACCGGCTGACCCTCACCAGGGCCTTCAAGAACGCGGGCTGGCGTACGGTCGCCGTCATGCCGGGCAACACCAGGCCATGGGCGGAAGCGGCCTTCTACGGCGCCCAGCGGGTCTACGACCACTGGAACATCGGCTACCGCGGCCCCGGCTTCAACTGGGGCACACCGCCCGACCAATACACCATGTCGGCCTTCCAGCGCTTCGAGCGCCAGGCGCCGAACCATCCTCCGGTGATGGCGGAGGTCGCGCTAGTCACCAGCCATTCACCGTGGGCGCCGACGCCGCGCCTCATCGACTGGAAGGACGTCGGTGACGGCTCGGTCTTCGGCCCCATGGCCGCGGCCGGTGACCAGCCGGGCGAGGTGTGGAGAAGCCCGTCCCGGGTGCGCGCCGCGTTCACGAACTCGGTCGTCTACTCCCTGAACACCGTCCTCACCTACGTGGAGACCTACGGCGGCGACGACCTCGTGATGGTCTTCCTCGGCGATCACCAGCCGGCGCCGATCGTCTCCGGCCCGGACGCCGACCACGACGTGCCGATCACGATCGTCGCCCGCGACCCCGCCGTCCTCGACCGGATCTCCCGCTGGGGTTGGCAGGACGGCCTGCGCCCCGATTCCCGCGCCCCGGTCTGGCGCATGGACGCCTTCCGCGACCGCTTCCTGCGCGCCTTCTCCTAGGCCCGGCCGGGCTCCGGGCTCCGGGCTCGGCCGGGCTCGGCAGGGTCGGCCTTCAAGCGCGGCGGTAGATGGTGATGGAGTGGCCGACCTCGTCGATCGGCGTACTGCTGTTGATCAGTGCGGTCAGCCACGCGCCGGGGCGGGCGACGCGGCTGTTGGAGACGACGAGGAGCCCGCGCACCTCGGCCGGCGGCACGGTGCGCGGGTCGCGTGCGACGATGCCGTAGTAGGACGGCACGCCGCTGCCCTTGTAGACGAGCCAGACCGGCTCGCCGCGGTGGCGCTGCCGCAGGCGGTCGGCCAGCCGGCCCAGGTCCTGCCCCCAGTCGACGTTGGAGTCGTGCAGGCGCAGGTGGGTCTTCGCCGGCCCGCCGAAGGCCTCGTTGGAGTACGGCAGGTAGTACGGAAAGGCGCGAAGTGAGCTGACGGCGACGAACAGCGTCAGCGTCGCGAGTCCGGCGAGCGCCCAGCGCCGGCGGGCGGCGATCGCGACGGAGACGGCGCAGGCCGCCGCGACGGCGAGGAACATCGGTACGAAGATGACGTACCGGACACCCAGGTCGCGTGCTCCCGTCATCTCCGCGGCCATGAGAAAGGCGGCGGGGACCAGGACGTACGGTGCGGCCCGGCGCAGCCGGGGCGTCGCCACCATGGCCGCGGCGCCGGCGAACCACAACGCGAGCATGCCGAGCGGCGTTTTCACCAACAGCGCGGCCGGCAGGTAGTACCACAGCGAACCGACATACTGCCGGCCGAACAAAAAGCCGCCCCACCGCGCGTTCTCGAAGCCGAACTGGATGCGCATCCCATCGCGGTACGGCCCCGGGAACGGCAGCCAGTCGACGACCAGCCCCCGCAAGCCGTTGACCACCGGGGTGCCGGGCGGCGTCGCCCAGCGCAGTCGCGGATCGACGACCAGGTAGGTGGCCCACACCACGCCGACGGCGAACAACGTCACGCCGGTGGCCGCGCCGGCCGCCGCGCCCACGCGGCGCCGGAGCGAGCGAGCGCGATCGCTTCGGCCGGCGACCCAGACCGCCCAGGCCGCGAGCGGCACCAGCACGGGGATGGCCGCCAGCGCGCTCATCTTGGTGGCGATGGCCGCGCCAAGCGCCGCCCCGGCGAGCGGCAGGTAGCGCGCCGGCCGCCGGCGCGCCCGCCACAGGCACCAGGCCGCCGTCAGCAAGAAACCGGCCGCCGGCACGTCGAGCGTGGCCAGCGACCCGTGGGCGATGATGTCCGGGGAGAACGCGTACAGCGCGAGCGCCACCAGCCCGGCGGCGGCCCCGGCGACGTCGCGGGCGAAGCCGAAGACCACGAGCCCGATCAGCAACGTCATCGCGATCATCGGCAGCCGGGCCCACAGCAGCAGCCGCCCCGCGTCGTTGCCCGATCTGTACAGCAGATGCCGCCCGACGTCCTGCGCGGAGCCGCGATAGGCGGCGTCGATGTGCGGGTGGGCCGCCGCCACCCCCGACTCGATGATCAGCTTGCCGAGCGGTGGATGCTCGGGGTTGGCTTGCAGGCTGTGCCGCCGCAGGTAGACCGCCGCCGTGCCCACGTAGACCGGCTCGTCGATGGTCGGCGTCTGCCGCACGGCCGTGGTGACCATGGCCGCCGCCATCTGGGTGAGCAGCGCGGCCACGAGCAGCGGTAGCGACCACCGCCGCCACCATCGTTGCCGCCGCTGCGTCCCCCGCCGGCGCCGCGCCACCTCCGCCGCGCCCGCGGGCGCGGCTCCCTGAGGTACGGCCGGCGACACCATGGCCTCCATCTTCTCCATCCCGTGCCGCCGCTCCGGGCGAAACCCGCCACTAGCGGCTGTTATGCGCGAGATTGCAGGGAAACCGACGGTCCGCACTCACGGTTTACTGCTACAGTCAGCGTGCACGTGCAGATGCATGTACCGATGCTCGTGCAGAGTGCATCACTTAATCATCTCGTCGGATACATGGAGTGGCCCATGAGCCAGCCGACGTCGGCGATGCACCGATCGATCCTGTGCGTGGACGTCGAGAACTTCAGCGACCGCCGCCGGACCGATCTGGATCAGACCAGGGTACGGGGAGGTCTTTACCAGGCTTTGCGCGGCGCGCTGTCGGAATCGCACGTGCGATGGGACAGCTGCTATCGCGAGGATCGCGGTGACGGTGCGCTGGTCTTGATCCCGCCCGAGTTCCCCAAACGCGATCTCGTCACGATCTTTCCGCGCGCACTGGCCGCGGCGCTCGACCGGCACAACCGGACGCACGCCCCGTTGGCCCGGATCAAGCTGCGGGTGGCGCTGCACGCCGGCGAGGTGCGCCATGACGCGCACGGAGTCATCGGCCGGCCGATCATCTTGGCGTTCCGGCTGCTCGACGCGGAGGTCGTCAAGTCGGCGCTGCGCCGCGCGCCGGGAGCGCTGGTCCTCGTCGCATCGGACTGGTTCTTCGACGAAGTCGTCCGGCACGAGCCGACGGCCACGCCGGAGGAGTACCGGCAGGTTCAGATCACGGCCAAGGAGACCACCCGCCGGCTCCCGGCATCGGCCCCGGCAGCTTCCCGCCGCGGTCCCCGACTTCGTCGGCAGGGAGGCCGAACTCGCCCGGCTGACCAGACTGCTCGACGAGCAAGGGCAGCGACGGGCGGCCGTCGTGGTCGCGGTGATCACAGGTCCGGCCGGCGTGGGGAAGACGGCGCTGGTCGTGCACTGGGGACACCGGTTGAGTGATCGTTTCCCGGACGGCGAGTTGTACATCAACCTTCGTGGCGACGACCCCGGCCCGGCGCTCCGTCCCGAAGAGGCACTTGAGTGGATGCTGCGCGCACTGGACGTGGACGCTGAGAAGATCCCGACCAGCGTCGAGGCGAAGGCCGCCCTCTACCGGTCGCTGCTCAACGGGCGGCGCGTGCTCGTCGTCCTCGATAACGCCGCCGGCGTGCAACAGGTCCGGCCATTGGTGCCCGGCACGCCCGGCTGTGTGGTGTTGGTGACCAGCCGTAGCCGGCTGTCGGGGTTCACCGCCAGGGACGGCGCCCGCCGCATCCGGCTGGACCGGTTGGCCGAGACCGAGGCGATCACGCTGCTCGAGCAGATCATCGGCGCCCCGCAGGTCGGTGCCGAGCCGGAGGCCGCGGCGATCATCGCCGCTCAATGCGACTACTTGCCGCTGGCGCTGCGGGTCGCCGCCGAACGCGCGGCCACCCGGCCGCACAACAGCCTGGCCGATGTGGCCGATGAGCTCTCCAGCGAACAAGACCGCTTGGACCTGTTGGACACCGAGGATGAATACACCGGAGTGCGCACGGCGTTCTCCTGGTCCTACCGGGCCCTGCCCGACTCGGCCGCTCGGGCCTTCCGGCTGCTTGGACTGCACCGCGGTCCGGATATGAGCCTTGCCGTGGCCGCCGCGCTCATCGACACCTCCCCGGCCAAGGCGCGCCGGTCGCTCGACGTGTTGATCAGCAAGCACCTGATGGAACAGACCGCACGTGACCGCTTCCGCCTGCATGATCTCTTGCGCTGCTACGCCGAGGAACGCGCGCGTGCGGAGGAGTCGGAGCAGGCCCGCTCGGACGCCGTACGGCGCATGCTCGTCTGGTACCTGCACACCGCCGACAACGCGCGGCGCAAACTCTTCCCGCATCGTTTGGCTGTGCGCGACGTCCGCTCCGACGCGTCCCGCCGGCCGGGGACCTTCGCCGATTCCATCGAGGCGCAGCGATGGTGTGAGGCCGAACGCCTCAACCTGATCGCGGCCGTTCACCTCGCCGCCGACGCCGGTCACGATGACATCGCGTGGCATCTCACTGTCGTGATGAACGGCTTTTTCTACCTGCACAGGTACTGCGTCGACTGGATCGCCACCCATAAGCTGGCCCTCGCCTCGGCTCGCCGCCTGGGTGACCGGGTGGCCGAAGGCCACGTTCTCGCGACCATGGGGTTCGCTGCCCAAGACGACCGCTTCGACGAATCAATCGGGTACTACCGGCGGGCGCTGGAGATCTTCCGTGAGACGAACGACCGCCAAAGTCAGGGCTGGGCCATCCTGGGGATCGGTCATGCTTCGCGTGGGCTGCGGCGCTTCAAGGACGCGATCGGGTGCTACGAGGAAGCGCTGACGCTCTTCAGCGAGGTCGGCAGCAGGTTGGGTCAAAGTCTCGCCCACCTCGGCCTCGGCTACGCCTTCGGCGGCTTGCGCCAGTTCGAGCGCTCCGTCGGCTGCTTCCGGCGGTCCATCGAGTTCGTTGACGACGACCGGCGGACCGAGGGCTGGGCGCTGCACGGTCTCGGCTACGGCTATCGCGGTCTCGGGGGCCTCGACGAGTCCGTCGAGTACTACGATCGGGCGCTGGTGCTCTTCGCGAAGCTCGGTGACTGGTGGGGACAGGGGGAGGCCTTATACAACCTGGGCAAGGCCCACGCCGATGCCGGGCGGCTCGACCTGGCGCGGCAATGCTGGAACCAGGCCCTGGCCATCTTCCACGACCTGCATGTCGACCGCGTATCCGACGTCCGTGCCCGCCTCGACACGTGCGTGGCCGTCTCCCTTTGAACCAGGTCCGGCCTATCTGACGCGCGCCTTGAAGACGGCGGTGGCGCCGGCGGAGATGACGACGGAGATGACGCCGACCGCCAGCACGGCGCGCAGCGGGTCGCGGGGTTTCGTGAGCGGTCGCGCCTGGGCGACGGGTGTGCGCGGCCGCTCAGCCGCGGCCGGTGTCGGCGTCGGGGGCCGGGACGGTGCCGGACGCTCCGGTTGCCGCGGCTTGGCCGCGCGGGGCGGTGCCTGCGGGACATGCGGGACGGCCGGCCGAGGGGCGGAGGGCGGCGCCACGGGCGTCACCGGCACC
>CALAED010000196.1 GCA_937891035.1 uncultured Thermomonosporaceae bacterium
CGCCGCCGCCACCCGCCTAGACGGAAAACCGGCCGCACCATCCTCCGTGCAACGGAATCGCGCGATCCTGCACCATGCCTGCGAATACGCCGTGGAAATCGGCGTACTACCCGCCAACCCCATCAAAACCACCAAATGGAAGGCGCGGAGCAGAGGTTCTGCGGAAGTCGATCGGCGCTCGGTGGTGAACCACGACCAGGCGCGCCGACTCCTCGACGCAGTCCGCAGGCAAAGGCCAAGCGGGGAACGCCTCATGGCATTCTTCGCCGTCATCTATTACGCCGCCCTTCGCCCCGAAGAGGCCGTGAACCTCCGTGTCGAGAACGTCACCCTCCCTGCCCTGATCTGGGACGACATCGCGCAGAAGTGGCACGAACCCGCCGACGACTGGGGAGAACTGCACTTCAACACAGCGAGTCCCGAGGTCGGCGCCGACTGGACCGACGACGGCGCCAACCGGGAACAGCGCCAACTCAAGGGCCGCGCCGAGGGCGAATGGCGTCGCGTCCCGACTCCGCCGCCGCTTACCCGCATCCTGCGCGCCCACCTCCGTGACATCGGCCCCGGACCCGGCGGGCGCCTGTTCTGGGGAGTCCGCGGCGCCGAGCTGGCCAGCATTACCTACCGGCGCGCGTGGGACACCGCCCGCCAGACGGCGCTGAGCAACGCCGAATACGTCTCACCGCTCGCCAGAAGGGTCTACGACCTCCGGCACGCCTGCGTGTCCACCTGGCTCAACGGGGGAGTACCACCAACCCGGATCGCCGAGTGGGCCGGCCACAGCGTCGAAGTACTGCTTCGCGTCTACGCCAAGTGCATCGAAGGACAGGACGAGACCGCCAAACGGCGCATTGAGAGAGCATTGCGCGAGTAACCTTTGGATTCCGCGGGTTCGGGCACCCAATTGTGACGGATTGGGTGCCCGCGTTATCCGTCGCTACTTGTGGACAAACCACAGAGAGCAGGCGAATGAAGTCTTGTATTGCGGAAGACTGGGCAGCGATATCCACAACGACTAAAGTTGGTGCATTCGGAGAAACTCCTGCAACCTGGCCAAGTCCCAAGCCAGATCCAGTACAGGAGGGACTGGGTAGCTCTCAATGTAGGACCACCATGCGGCGTTTATATTTGTATGCGCTACCTCGGGAGCAATCAGGAACATGACCTTGCCGGGATCAAGCGCGAGGTCATCCGGCACGCGCCATTCACGCTCCCAGTCGAAGTCGTAGTTGTAGTCCGCACTCGGGTTGTCCACGAAGCGTGTGAGCTTCCAGATCTCCCCTTTGTTCTCATGATCGATATCACCGATTAGGAACTTGCGAACCAACTCGCTGAACGCCGTGGCGGCTGCCGTCCCCTTCCGCAGGTACCAGACCGGAGCACCATCCCGCTCTTGAATCCAATCCTTGCGAAACCCGAGGCCGTAGGACCCACGTCGCTCAACTAGGCGATCAAGCCGATCAAGAGGGATCTCGCTGAGGCAGACCGCCTGCTGCGACCCGATTCGATCGGTGAGGTTGCGGGCTGCGCCGAATGGGCCGCCGCCCTTCAAAGCGCGAGTGCTGAGGATGCTCGTGACGGACTGCTCCTCGGTCAGGTGGACAAGGTACTCCGACATGTCTCGCCATGTCTCGTTGCCTCGATAGCCCAGCACCTCGCCCCCTCTACTCCCTGGTCGACCGCAGCACTTGGCTTCCGCACGTATTCCGCACAGCCAATCGCAAACCACCGGTGACAGCCGGACGCAGTCGGACAAACGAGAGCGACCCCTGCCCGCATAAGCGCTGGTCAGGGGTCATCTTCGCTGCTTAGGGATGTGGGCAGGGGCGGGATCGAACCGCCGACCTTCCGCTTTTCAGGCGGACGCTCATACCGACTGAGCTACCTGCCCGCGAGTGCGGTGCGGGCTCAGCGGTCCTGACGGGATTTGAACCCGCGGCCTCCACCTTGACAGGGTGGCGAGCACTCCTAGCTGCTCCACAGGACCATACGTGGCGGGGCTGGCGAGCTCCCCGACCGAGTGCCTCAGACGTAGGCAACGACCGAAAGCATAGGCGATGCCGTCTGCAAGCGCCAACTGGCCCGCCTATCCAGGATAGCTGTGACGTCAGGTCAAGCTTGAGCTTCATGCCCTTTTGTGCCGACGGTGAAGTTAGGGCCGCGTCGAGGCGGTGCGGGCCTTGTCCCTCGTGAGCTGGAGCAGTGCGCAGCCGGGCTCGTGTGCAAGATCCATGACCCAGGAGATGAATGGTCTCGCTGCGGCGCTGCGCGGAGAGATGAAGTGATCTGCATGCGGCGGGGCGGGCAGATCCGCGGCGTGCCAGGTAGGGCGACGAGGTAGTTCTTGTCAATGTGAGGCATCGACAGTTCTCGGTGACTGCGCCGTCGCGGGCGTGTTCAGCCGCGAGGGCCGTGATGTCGGTCAGGATGGCGTCGCGGTCGGGGTGACCGGAGATGTTGGGGAAAGTCGAGAAAAGTCCGGCCACCTCGGCAGGCGTGAAGTCGATGGACCAGCGGATCTGCTCCGTCTTGACGTCCGCGAACCAGCCGTCGGCGGTGAGTTCGCGTACGCGCGCCGCAGTCTGGAGGGCGCGCGGCGTCAGATGGCTCTCGGGCGGGCCGGGCAGGCGCTCGTCCAGCATCGGGACCAGGCGTTCGCGAAAGGGAGTGGGCCGCGACGTGTCCCCGAACACGGTCCACCACGCCGCCAGCCAACCGCCCGGCCGGAGCGCTTGGGCGATCTTGGGTACGGCCACGGACGCGTCCAGCCAGTGGAGTGTGGTGGCGCATACGGCGAGGTCGAACGAGGCGGCGGGCAAAGCGACGGCGGTGAAGTCGGCGTTGATCACCGTGAGATCGGGGAGGTCGGCTCGCAGCCGCCGCGGGCCAGTAGTTCGCGGCTGGCCTGACCGGTGCCCGGCCCGACTTCCAGCACCGTCGTTTCCGAGCCGAGCCCGCAGACCCGTTCGAGAATCGCATAGAGCCGGTCGGGGTAGGCCGCCACCGCGCGTTGGCGTCCGCCTCGCGATCGAAGCTCCACCTACGAGCTGAAACCACATCGCCCACTCGCTCAACGGTAACGCGCTCGGGAGGCGACGCCCGCCCGCATACGAATCCTGAAATTTCCGCAAAAAACAGCGAGCCCACCGTTGGAGAAGTGGGCCAGGGAACGATGGAGGGATATGGGGCCACGGTCGAGCATGCGACCCGATCCCGGGCCGGCGCTGTTGGAGCTGTACGACCAGGCGTTGCCCGAGGTGTACGGGTACCTGCTGTCCCGCTGCGGCCAGCGGGCCCTGGCCGAGGACCTGACGGCCGAGACGTTCCTCGCCGCGGTGGAGGCGGTACGCGGCGACCAGAGCGGTCGCCGCCGGCCGCCCCGCGAGCTGACCACTGCCTGGCTGGTGGGGGTGGCCAGGCACAAGCTCGTCGACCACTGGCGCCGCAGCGAGCGCGAGGTGCGCGGGCTGCGCCTGGTCGCCGAGGACCGGCCGGACGACGACCCCTGGGACGAACGACTGGACGCGCTGCTGGCCCGTGAGGTGCTCATGACGCTCGGCCCGAACCATCGCGCCGCGCTGACCCTGCGCTACATCGACGGGCTGTCCGTCCCCGACGTGGCCCAGCACCTGGGCCGTACGGTGCATGCCACCGAGGCGCTGCTGGTCCGGGCCAAGGCCGCGTTCCGGCAGGCCTACCAAAGAAAGGAGGGCCCACGATGACCGATCCGTTCGAGGCCCTCCGCCAGCCGCTGGTGCCGGTCGACCCAGATCCACGTTTCGCCGCGCGGCTGCGCGTCCGCCTGGAACGCGCGCTGCTCGCACCGGAAGGAGCGACAATGACGACCACGACAACGACGACCGGCACGGCGACCGCCGCCGACCTGCCGCTGCACAGCCTCACCCCGTACATCACGGTGGACGACGCGCGCGGTGCGCTTGACTGGTACGTCCGCGCGCTCGGGGCGCGGCGCAGGGGGGACCCGATCGTGATGGACGACGACCGCGTCGGGCACGCCGAACTCGCGTTCGGCGACTCCGTGCTCATGTTCGCCGACGAGTTCCCGGAGATCCGGCTGCGCGGTCCCAAGGCGCGCGGCGGCGTGAGCCACTCGCTGCGCCTTGAGGTGACCGACGTGGACGCCACCGTCGAGCGCGCCGTCGAGCTCGGCGCGGAGCTCGACCGGCCGGTCGCCGACCATCCGTACGGCCGCAACGGCGTGATCATCGACCCGTTCGGGCACCGCTGGATGGTCGCCGCCGCCGCGCCGTCCACTGCCAGCGTGCCGGAGAGCACCCGGCTGCGGCACGGCGACGTCGTCTACTCGTCGCTGTGGGTGCCGGACGTCGACCGCGCGGCGGCGTTCTTCGGCTCGGTGCTCGGCTGGCGGTACGCGCCGGGCGGCGAGTCGCGCGGCCGTCAGGTCGAGGGGCTCGGCCAGCGCATCGGGCTGTGGGGCGGAGAGGAGCACAACACGATGTTCCTGTGCTTCGCGGTCGACGACGTGGCGGCCGCGGCGGAGCGCGTGCGCTCCGCCGGCGGGCGGGCCGACGAGCCGACGCGGGAGCCGTACGGGCTGATCGCGAACTGCGTCGACGATCAGGGCATGCGCTTCGCCGTCTACGAGCTGCCGGCCGACGAGTCGCCGGGGGTGGCCGCCGGGCGCTACCAGCATGGCGAGATCTGCTACCTGACGATCGAGGTGCCCGACTCCGCGCGCGCCCGTGCGTTCTTCGGCGCCGTGCTCGGGTGGGAGTTCACGCCGGGCAGCGTTGAGGACGGCTGGTCGGTACGCAACGCCGGGCAGGAGGTCCACTACATGACCGGCATGCACGGCGGCCACGACCGGTCCACCGTCGTGCCGATGTTCTTCGTCGACGACATCGGGTCCGCGGTCGACCGGGTGCGGGACGCCGGCGGCACCGCCACCGAGCCCGCCCAGCAGCCGTACGGCGTCATGGCCGAGTGCGCCGACGACCAGGGCACCCGCTTCTACCTGGGTGAGCTGTCCTGACGCAGCGGTCCGACGTCGAACGCGCGGAGGTCGAGCTCCTGGCGGCCGAGCGGCTGACCTTCTTTTCCGACGCCGTGGTGGCGATCGCGATCACGCTGCTCGCGCTCGGCCTCCCCGTGCCGCGGGGCGCGACCAACGCCGAGTTGCTGCGCTCCGCCGGCGACCATCTGGACGACTACCTGGCCTTCCTGATCAGCTTCGCGGTCATCGGCGGCCACTGGTTCGCCCACCACCGGACGTTCCGCTACGTGCCGAGGCTCGGCGGGCGGCTGGGGCAGTGGAACATGCTCTGGCTGCTCATGATCATCACAACGCCGTTCGCGACGCGCGTGCTGACCTCGGAGGAGGGCGCCTTCGAGAGCAGGTTCATCTTCTACGCCGCCGTGCAGGTGCTGGCCGGGCTGTTCTCCCTCCTCATGATCCGCGAGATCGCCCGCCACCGCCTGCTCCGGCCGGCCGCTCCGCCCGGCATGATCGGCGCCTACTCCTGGCGAGCGGCCGTCCTCACCGGCACCTTCGCGGTGTCGATCCCCGTCGCGCTCCTCACCCGATGGGCGTACGTGTGTTGGGCCGCGATTCCCCTCATCCTCCGAGCCGTCCGCCACCTGCCCGCCCACCGCCGCGGCCCGTAGCGGCGGCGGCCTGCCCCGCCCGGCGCGCCCAGGTGGGCGCACTCCGCGCGGCGGCCCTATGGGGCGCAGGTGAGGCGGGCGTCGGCCCAGTCGCCGTGGTCGGTGCCGTTGCCGTTGCCGCCGTCGCCGATGACGAGGTCGAGTTGCTGAACGCCGGAGACGTCGACGTCGATCGGGGCGGAGGCGGAGTTGCCGGTGAGCGTCGGAGTGGCGGCGAGCGCGGCGCCGTCGGCGATCACGCTGAAGGTCGCCGAGCCGCCCGAGCCGACCTCGTCGTCGACGCCGGCGACGGCCGTGAACCGGCTGCAGTTGCCGCCCAGGAAGATCGAGACATTGCCGACGGCGTGTACGCCGAGGCCCTTGGCGAAGGTGGTGCCGTTCAACGTGATGGTGCGCCCGTCGCCGGCCGCGTTCTCGCCGTTTGAGGTGTCCCGTTCGACCGGTCCCCAGCCGTTGGTTGAGGTGAACGGGATGTCGCTCACGAACACCGACCCGGTCGGCGGCGGAGGCGGCACCTTGACCACGGCCGCGCCGTTGGCCGTGTCGGCGCTGCCGCCCTGACTGTAGGTCGCCGAGGCGGCGAACACCGCCGCCGCCGGCTGCTCGCCGGGCGGTCCGCTGACTTTCCAGGTGACCGACGCCGAGGTGCCCGGCCGCACCGTGCCCAGGGAGGTGCCGCCCGCCGTGGTGGCGGTCCACCCGGCCGGGACGCGCAGCCCCACGGTGACGTCGTGCGCCGGCGGTCGGTCGGCCGGGTCGGTGAACGTCGCGGTCACCGTGCCAGAGCCGCCCCGCTCGATCACGTCGGGAGCGGACACCGACAGCGCGGCGGTCGACGGCGCCGGCGGGCCGTAGACGCGCGGGTCGTACGCCGGGCTCGGCACGTCCGACACCTTCAGGCTGGTGGCCAGGTTGGCGTACTGGTCGAGCGCGACCGCGCCGAGTCCGCCGGTGCCGCCGTCCTCGTTCCACACCGCGATCGCCAGCGTGTTCGTGCCGTTCGTACGGAGGATGCCGGGCTGCACCGGGAACGTGCGCTGTGGTCCCACGTGGTTGATGTAGCGCCCGATCTGCCAGCCGTTCACGAACAGCAGCGCGCGGTAGCGCCGGGCCGGATCGTCGGTGATCTTGATGCCCATGGGCACATCCTGGCCTTGCGGCAGGTCGAGATCGAACCTCGTGCGATACCAGGAGATGCCGGGCCTGGTGCCCGGGCGCGGCAGCGTCACCCGGCTCCATCCCGAGTCGGGGAAGCCGGGCAGGTGCCATCCGCCGCGCTCGCCGAACAGGCCGCCGACGTTCATCGGCCCGCGCACCGGGTCGACGAGGTCTTCCCCGCCGCGATTGCCCTGGATCCGCCAGCTGAGCTGGGCGGTCGACCCGAGGATGGTCGCCCCGGTCAGTCCGCGCGGCTCCTTGTGCGTGTCGTCGGCGTTGAAGTCCCCGTTGTGGCCCATGTTCTCGACGAGGACCGCCAGTACGTTGTCGCGCCCGGGCCGCAGGCTCCCCTCCGGGAAGTCGAAGCGGTGCGTGCGGTCGCCCGAACTGCCGAGGAACGTGCCGTTGAGCCAGGCCGAGTAGGTGCCGGCCCGCCCGGTGATGGCCGACAGGCTGACCCCGGTCTCGTCTCCGTGCGCCGTGAAATGGCCGCGATACCACACGTCGCCGTGGTGGAAGCCGTACTCGTCCGTGTACAGCACCGGCGGCGCTGCCGGCTGCGCCGGGTTGTTCGTCGTCGCCTTGTCGGCCAGCGGCCAGCGCCCGTCGTCGAAGTCGGGCAGTGCCTCGGGTGACTCTTGCCGGAATCGCCAGTCGGTGAGAGCGGGCAGCGTCACCGGGCGCGGCCCGGCCACCCGGCCGGTGAGCGCGCCGTCGTCGTCGCGCCGCTGGGTCGTCACCCTCGCGCCGTTCCAGGTGATCGTGCCTATGGCGGGGGCGGCGTGGATCTCGATGCCGGTGGGCGCGGTCGTGTCGCCGCGCAACGCGAGTACGCCGGATCCGTACGAGGCGGAGCGGACGAGCTTGGGCCCGCGGACCAGCACGGGCCCGGCCGCGGTGTCGTGCCGCCAAAACTGTGCGGCGACTTCGTCGGTGCCGATGAGCAGCAGCAACGGCGCCGGACCCCCGGCGCCCGCGCCCGCGCCGGCGCCGGCGCCCGCCGGCGTGACGAGCACCCGGGCAAGGCCGTCGTGCGCGTAGTTCAGCCGCAGGTCGTGCCGGTCGGCGTCCCAGGTGTGGGAGACCTCGCCGGACAGCACGGTCACGGTCGGCTCGGCGCCATAGCGCAGCACGGTCTCGCCGTCCTGCCCGGACCGCCCATACAGCAGCGCCACGTCCCGCCCGCCGATGTGACCGTGCGTCATCAGCTCCGACGTGGAGTACTGCAGCCGCTGGGAGTCCATGTCGTACCCGGCGATGATCAGCTTTGAGTCGCGTCCGGCGAGCGTGATGGCCGTCCCCGGCCGCTGCGGCACCGATGAATAGACCTCGCCGACGCCGGGACCGGCCGGCACGTCGATGGCGTCGACCACGACGAAGCTCCCCGAGGCGGCGGCATTGCGCGCGCCCGTCGCGACGATCCGCAGCGTGTGCGTGGTGTCGGTGAGCCCGTCCGCCGCGTAGAACACCTGCTGGAACTGCTTGGACGCACCGTAGCCGTCCACCGTGGCGACCTTGGTGCCGTCGAGGAAGACGTCGGCGATGCCGTGGTTGCTGTCAAAGGAGGAGATCCACCGGACGGCGGTGCCGGTGAACGTGACGGTCACGCTGTCGCCCGCCCGGTCGCTGAACGACTCGGTGTTCTTGTAGTCGCCGCTGGTGAAGGGCTGGTTCGCGACGTGGCTCCACCCGCTGCCCGCATACGACAGCGCGCCGTCGGGATCGTCATGGGTGTACGTCGCCTTCGTGGACAGGTCGACCGCGATGTGCGTGCGATCGGTAGTCGTGGCGGTGCTGTCGCGGTGGCGCACGACGTAGACGTGGGTGTTGTCGTCGGGGTTGGCCCGCCCGTCGACCTGGACCGCGGGGTTGGTGGGGGCCTGCGCCGCGATCGGGTCGGTCTTGGTGAGCGGCCCGAACGATTGGGTGAGGTAGCCGAGACGCTTGGTCTCGTCGTACTTGGGGGTGAGCTCGCGGTCCTCCTTGATCGCCGCGCCGTAGTCGTACGACGTGTAGACCAGGCCCGGGTCGGCCAGCCAGCCCCACGACGTGCCGCCGTAGGTCATGTAGAAGTTCTGCATGGTGGCGCCGGCGGCGATGTTGTTCTTGTAGAAGACCTTCTCGAAGTCGGGGCCGGTGAGGGTGCGGCAGTTGTCGTAGCCCGGCCCGCCCCACGGATCGAACGAGCCGCCCTGGAACTCCGGCGTGAAGATCGGCGAGTCGTCGCGGAACCGGGGCAGCGTGCTGACGCCGTTCCAGCGGTCCGGCGTGGAACAGTTGAAGCCCTGCGGGTAGTTGTCGCGGCCCGGGATGTCGACGGCGCCCGGTCCGGTCGCCCAGGTGGACGGGCCGCAGCAGTGGTTGTGGGTGAGCGGCACGTTGATGCCGTCCGCCCGGACCTGCGCCTGCTGGTCCCGCATGTACTGGGCGTCGGTGTTGTTTCCGTACTCGTTTTCGATCTGGTAGAGGATGACCGGGCCGCCGCCGTCGGTGATCTGATGACGGGCGATGATCTGGTTGACGTTCCGCAGCCAGTCGCGGTAGGCGGCGGTGAAGTCGGGCGCGCTGGAGCGGGCCCGCCCCTGCTGTGTGACCAGCCAGGCGGGGAAGCCGCCGCCGTCGGTCTCGGCGTTGATGTACGGGCCGGGGCGGGCGATGACGTAGATGCCGACGTCTTCGGCGATGTTCAGGAGCCGTTCGATGTCGCGTACGCCGCTGAAGTCGTACACGCCGGGGGCCGGCGAGTGGTAGCCCCAGTGGAAGTAGATCGAGGTGGCGTTGTAGCCGGCGGCCTTCAGCTTCTCCAGCACGTCGCGCCATAGGTCGGGGCTGGGCAGTCGCCAGTAGTGGAACTCCGCCGACCAAAGGTAGAGCCGGCGCCCGTCGATCATCAGCGAGTAGTGATCGAACCCGACGGTGTGCGCTTCGGCGGCGCCCCGGCCTTCCCCCGTACCTCGCGCTCCCGCCCCTTGCGCCTGCGTCGCCTGTGCGGAGTGTGCTGCCTGTGCGGCCTGCGCCGACGCGGCCGGGCCTGGGAGCTCAGCGAGCCCTGTCGCGGCGATGGCGAGGGCGACGAGGAGGGCGATCCATCGCGGCAAACGCTTGCCGGTCCGGCGGAACGGTCGGCGCATGGGGTCCTCCTGAGCTGCGTGGTCGGAGCCCCCGCGCTGTCCGAGATGACGAACATCGTCCGAAACGTACCGAAGTGACTGTCTCCCAGAACGGGTTCGGCGTCAACGGTCCCGGCGCCGGCGGAACAGATCGCTCTGTTCTGGTATACGGGAGCGGGGCCTCACCGCCGGCGCCACCCTCTCTCGGGCCGCCGGGAGTAGACGAAAAGCTGCGCCTCCGGCGGCATCTCCGGGTCGGCCGGAGCGAAGGACAGATGACGCAGGTCGAGCACTTCGAAGCCGGCCTCGCTGACGAGCGCACGCAACTCAGCGCCCGGATACCCGGTGACCCGCTGCGGGCAGTCGTGCAGGTCGATCGGCACGTCGTCGAGGTCGGTCTCGGCCATGCTCAGCAAGAAGTACCCGCCGGGCTCGAGCCGGTCATGCAGGCGGCGCAGGGCCGCGGGGATCTTCGTTCGCGGCAGCATCAGCAGCGAGAAGAACGCGACGATGGCGTCGAAGCCGCCCCGCGACCGGCCGACCTCGGGTACCTCAGCGAGGTCGAGGCGAAGGAACGTAGCTCCCGGGACCTCGCGCCTGGCCAGCTCCAGCATCCCCTCCGAGGCGTCGATGCCGGTGACGTCGCAGCCGGCGTCGGCGAGTTGTCGTGCGGTCGGCACCCCCGTGCCGCATCCCACGTCGAGCACTCGTGCTCCGGGCCGCAGCCGTTCGATGAGCCACTCGCCTGCGGCGAGCTGGCCCTCCTTGTGCGGGAATGTCACCGCATTGGGGGTCGCGTCTATCTGATCGCACGCCACTGCCCGCGCGGACATCCGTTCCGCGCTGGCGGGTGTCGAGCGTGGTCCTGGGGTCATCGCGCCATCCTCCGTCCCGGCCTTCCAGCCCTCCGGCGGGTTTCGCAACCACGAGGGTCTATTCAACACGTAATACGGCCGGCCTGCTGAGAAAGCCTTGACTCCGTTTTGTGACTTTTTGTCAGTCAGTCATTGCGGAACGGGAGAATTGCCAGGTAAAGGCGGTGATGGCGCTGTCAAAAGGGATGCCCATCCCGGTGTACATCGTTATATTACGGAACGCAGCTTGTCGGACTGCCGGCCCCGGCCGGATCGGGTGCTGATCGGATGCTGATGGTGTGCTGATCAGGCGAATTGGATGAGCGCAGCCCCGGCGAGCAGCGTCACCACCGCCAGCAGGCGCACCCGTCCGGTCGCCGGCTGAGTCCCGCCGCGGATCTCGTCCGCCGTTGGCGGCCGGTCGCCATCACGCGGGACGGCCGCGTCCCGGCGACGTCCGGCAGGCCGCCTGGGTTGCGGGCCTCGGGGTTGAAGGCGTACGGCGGCCCCCGAAGGCCCGAAGGCCCGAAGGCCCGAAGGCCCGAAGGCCCGAAGGCCCGAAGGCCCCGGGTCGCGCTGGGTCAGGGGCGGCCGCCGTAGCGGGCGGCCACGACGGACGGTGTCTCGACCGGACGGCCCGCGTCGATCGACAGCGCCAGCCTGACGTACTGAGCCTCGGCCCAGGCGAGCGGGGCTGCCGAGCCGGTGGGCTCGCCGAAGGTGAAACCGTACTGATCGGCCCGGTCCCAGACCTGCTCGGGAAGCAGATTCCCGGCGTTGCCCGCGTTCGCCATCGCCCGCAGGTGCGCCGTCGCCGAGCGCCCGGCGGCCAACTCGTACTCGCCGCGTTCGCCCGACAGCAGCGGCCAGGCCCGCCCGGTGCGCTGGCCGTGCCCGGCCGGCCAGCCGGTGCCGTCGGCCTGGCTTTCGCCGTACGAATCGTGGTTGTACCGATGCCAGTACACGTTCCCGCTCGGCGTGGTGACCGAGTCGACCGCGTCGAGTTCAGGCAGCGACGCCGTCACGTTCGGATGCGACGCGGGCCGGATGCCGAGCCGTACGAGGTCGAGGAAGCCGCCGTCGACGATGTCGCGTTCCCACCAGGTGCCGTCTTCCAGGCTCCGGGCGAAGGTGTCGTTGGGGTTGGTGTCGTGCTCGATCCGTTCGTAGTACCGGTGATCGCCGAAGGAGCCCGTGGTGGTGAACGTCCAGCCGTCGAGCGCGGCCCGCCAGGCGTCGGCGGTGCTTTCGTAGGTGGACGCGCTTGCGGTGTCGCCGTTGCGCCGGGCGATGTCGGCGGCGCAGACGAGCCCGGCGATCTCGGCGGCGACGGTGGACGGCGAGACGCCGCTTTGCTCCTCCCACCGCTCGCCGGGCGTGGCCGGGCCAAAGTCGACGAGGTGGTCGGCGGTGAGTTTGATCTTGCTCCATGTGGCCGCGTCCGTCAGCCCGGTCTGCCACGCGAGCACGATAGCGAAGGCGTCCTGGTCGAGCTGTTCGCAGCACCCGAGTTGACGCGGCGTCGCGCCGCTCACCCCGCTGACCGGCGAGTAGCGGGGGAAGGAGCCAGGGCCGTACCACACGCCGTCGCCCTGCGTCCACGTCGTGATCTGCTGACGGTTCCACAGCCATTGCGCCATGCGTCTCGCCTGCGCCGCGTCGCCGGCCGCGAGCATCGCGGTGCCCTGCTGGTAGAGGTCGCGCGCCCACACCCGGTGGTATCCGTCGCCCAGCGCCGCGCCGTCGACGAAGTCGCCCCAGGGCGTGGCGAGGCCCGCGACGGTCGCGCCGGGGAAGGTCTTGTCCTCCATGGCGCGCAGGCTCATCACGCCCACCCTGTACGTCCGGCGTAGCGACGTGTCGCCGGAGACGGCGGCCGGCACCGGCTTGCCGGTGAGGTAGCCGGCCCAACCGGAGCGGTACGACGATTCCGCGGCGGCGAAACCGGCGGACAGCGAGGCGTTCGCGGCCGCGATCGCGCCGCCTCGGTTGGCGCCGAAGCCAAGCGCGAGCGTGAACGTGGTGTCCGCGCCGACCGGCACCTGTCCGATCTGCACGATGTTGCCGCCGACGCTCGCTGTGTCGTACTGGTTGGTCAGCCGGCGATCCGCGGCGAGATCGACGTAACCGTCGCTCGACGTGCCGCTGTATCCGGTCGAGTGGGCGGAGAAGGCCAAGGACGACTTAAGCGCGGAGGCGACCGTGCCGCCGAACACCGGCTGTCCATCGCTTGCCACCAGGGCGCCGTTCGCCCCGTCCCACGCGCCGGTGTCGTTGCCGGCGCCGCCCGCCAACGACGGGTTGTACAGGACGTAGAGCTGGTACGCGCCGCCGTCCAGCGACTGGAAGCGTGTCTTGATCAGCAGGGTGGCTCTGGCCGGGTCGGTCACGTACGTATTGGTCAGCCGATACCGCCCGCTGATGGCGGTGTTAGTCACCGTGTACTCGAGCGCCTGCTCGGTCGGCATCGACACCGTGTGCGTGGTGGCGTCGCGTTCGAGATCGACGAAAGTGGACCCGTCGCTCACGACGTACTGCAGGTCCTGGACGTTGGGCACGTCGGCGCGCGG
>CALAED010000197.1 GCA_937891035.1 uncultured Thermomonosporaceae bacterium
TCGCCCAGCTCGGCCAGCTCGGCCAGATCGGCCAGATCGCGAGGTGGACATCCGCCTACTTGGCGGTGGCGGCGGGTTCCATGTCTGGCTCGGCGGCGGACTCCGGCGCTTCGGGCGCACCGCCCGGGGCGCCCTGCGCCGATACGACGCCGCGACGCTGCCGGAAGCGATTTGGATACCAGGACCGTATCTTTGGGGTGATCGCGAGCGCGGCGGCGAGGCAGGCCAGTGGTGTGGCGGGCAGGATGTATCGATAGTCGAACTCCGCCGTCGCGGCCGGGGCGAGCAGTAGCCCGATCGCGGTCGTCCACGGCAGCAGCGCGGCGCCGCCGAACCGTCGCCACAGCGGGATCATCCCGCCCAGCCCCACCAGCAGAATGACGCCCAAGATCGACCCGCGCAGGTAGAACACGTCCTGATAGGTGCGGATGACGCCGGCGAAGGGCTCGGCGATCTGCGTGCTCGCCCGGCCCCGTTCGTACGCGGCCGCCTCTTGGTCGGCGGTCTTGTCCTGGCTCATCCGCCAGTCGGGCAGCGCGGCGGCGTGCGTGCCGAACTCGTACTCCTCATAGGTGTCGCGATCCGGGAAGACCGTGCGATTCCATTGGAAGACGCGGAAGAAATCGGCCGCCACCACCTTGAAGTAGTCTCCGGGCTGCGCCAGGATCGCGCGCTTGGCGAAGTCGCCGGCGATTCTGTTCTGCATCTCGGTGAATCGCGGCGCGGGAACGCGGTGCAGCGGCGACCGCCGATTCCAGATGCCGTCTTGCGAGAACGGCAGCTTGTGGTCGGCCTGGACGCACAGCGGGATTTCTTCGGTCGGCGGCTGGATCTTGTTGCAGTCCGCGAACTTGTAGACCCTGGCGTACAGGAAAACGCCATTGCTCTCCGTCATGGCGAACTTGCCGTAATAGGAGTGGAACCACACCGCATAGGCGGCCAGCGGCAGGGCGCACAGCGCGACCGTGGCGGCGATCACGCGCCAGCGTACGCGGCGGGCGAGCATGTAGACGACGACGGCGAACAGCACCGGCAGCCCGACCGAGCGGGTCAGCGACGCCAGCCCGAGCAGCAGCCCGACGGCCGCGCCGACCTTCCATGACGGGTTCTGGTACCACATCAGGGCCGCGATGACCAAGATCACCAAGAAGGTGAACGGGACGTCGGACAGCACCAGGTGCTCGAGCTGGATCTGGTAGGCGTCGAGCAGCACCGGCGCCGCCGCCAGGCAGGCCACCCACGCCGGCAGCGTGAATCGCGTCCGCAGCAGGGCGTAGATGATGATCGCGATGATCACGCCCATCAGGTGCTGCAGGGCCACGACCAGCGCGAAGCTGTGAAAGGGGCGGAGCAGGAAGAGGAAGAAGGCGTACCCGTCCGGCCGGATCGCGTGCGGGTAGGGCGACATCGCCACGTGCAGGTAGTCGAAGGAGTCGTTGAACCACATCGCCGGGCGGTAGCCGAGCATGGTGACGATCCGCAGCAGCACGCCCACGGTGAGTATGGCGGTGAACGTGCGATGGCGGCGGACGAGGGCCCAAAAGCCGCCCTGCTCGGCGCGGCCGGTCTGCCCAGACGCCGCCGCCGGATCGGCCGGTCGGCTCCGATCCGCCGGCTCAGTCGGCGTGGCCGGCGATGACGATGTGGTGTCAAGCGCTGCCCCGGCCACGGGCGACTCCCCTCCATGTCTGACCGGCCGCCCGTCGGCGGCATCCTGTCGTCCGATCCTGCCTGGCCCCACCCGTGCCGTCGGTGCGGCCGGTTTCGCCGGGTCCTGTGCTTGCTTCGATTAGCTTCTTCCGATTACCTGCCCCGAGCGCGGAGATCGACCCCTGACCAGCGGTCTTGGGTGATCGGCACGCCCTCGGCGAACTTCCCGGGGCAGGCCGCCTATATGCTTTCTGCTTAGCCTGCCGCCACCAGTCGTCCCGTTGTGGGACTTCAGGTTGCAACTTGGCAACGCGGTGAGCGTCCTCTCGTCCTCTCCGCGGGCCTGTCCGCGCGATAGACCCGCATGGCGCGGCTCAGGCGGGCATTATGGCACCGCGCACTACACGTCGGAACCCTACGAGCGTCATTGAAACCATGACCAGGATGAGAGTAGTCGAATGCCCTACGAGCCGATGAGCCAGGGGTAATGGAGGAGACGGTGACGTGGAACTCTCCGTAGTCATGCCTTGCCTGAACGAGGCCGAAACCATCGAAACCTGCGTTCGCAAGGCGATCGGCTTCTTCGAAGAGCACGGCGTCGACGGCGAGGTCGTCATCGCCGACAACGGCAGTACGGACGGCAGCCAGCAGCTTGCCCGCGACGCCGGCGCCCGCGTGGTGCCGGTCTCGGATAAGGGATACGGAAACGCCCTCATGGGCGGCATCCGGGCCGCTAAAGGCCGCTATGTCGTGATGGGCGACGCCGACGACTCTTACGACTTCACCGGCCTGTGGCCATTCCTCGAGCAACTGCGGGACGGCGCCGATCTGGTGATGGGCAACCGCTTCCAGGGCGGCATCGCGCCCGGTGCCATGCCGCCCCTCCACCGTTACCTCGGCAACCCGGTGCTCAGCTATATCGGCCGGCTGTTCTTCGGCAGCGAGATCGGCGATTTCCATTGCGGGCTGCGGGCCTTTCGCAAGGACGCCGTCATGCGGCTCGGACTGCAAACGGGTGGCATGGAATTCGCCAGCGAATTGGTGGTGAAGGCCACGCTCGCCAAGCTCGACATCCGTGAGGTCCCGACGACGCTTTCGCCCGACGGCCGGTCCCGGGCGCCGCACCTGAACACCTGGCGTGACGGCTGGCGGCATCTGCGCTTCCTCCTGCTGTACAGCCCGCGATGGCTGTTTTTCATCCCCGGCCTCGTGCTCATGACGCTGGGTCTCGTCAGCGGGCTGGCCCTGTCGTTCGGGCCGGTGCGGATCGGCGATGTCGCCTTCGACGTCGACACTTTGGTGGCCGCGTCGGCGATCCTGGTGATCGGGTTCCAGGCGGTGCTATTCGCCCTGCTCACAAAGGTCTACGCGATGGAGGAGGGGTTCCTCCCGCACGACCGGCGGGTGCAGAGGATCATCGACTGGTGGAGCCTGGAGCGCGGCATCGTCATCGGCGGCCTGCTCGCCCTCGCCGGTCTCGTCGGCGTCGTCCTGTCGATGGTCCACTGGCAGGTCAACAACTTCGGTGAGCTCGACCCACGGTACGCGCTGCGCCTCGTGGTGCCGTCGGCCACGGCGCTGGTCATCTCCTTTCAGATGATCTTGGCCTCGCTGTTCTTGAGCATTCTCGGCATCCGACGCCGCTCGCACCCGCCGCAGGCCGACGCCGCCGAGGAGGCCGCCGGCGTCGTCGACGCCGCCGCCGAACAGGCCGCCGCCGAACAGATCGCCGCCAAACGCGGGTAGCCGAAACGCCGGGTAACCGAACGCGGGTAGCCAAGCTCGGGTAACCGCCCGTACCGCCGTCCGCCCGCAGGTCACCGACGGGCATGTTCCGTGCGCGCGGAAATATGGCGCGAGCATGGGTGCCGCGCCCTCTAGGCTGGAGCCATGTCCTCGTCGCGCCGCCACATCCTCACCGCACCCGCCTGGCCGTACGCCAACGGTCCTCGGCACATCGGGCATGTCTCCGGGTTCGCCCTGCCCTGCGACATGTTCAGCCGCTACCAGCGGATGGCGGGCAACGAGGTCCTGATGGTCAGCGGCACCGACGAGCACGGCACGCCGATCCAGGTGCAGGCCGACAAAGAGGGCGTGACCGCCCGCGGGCTCGCCGACCGCTACAACCGTGTGATCGCCGAAGACCTGCGCCGGCTGGGCATGTCGTACGACCTGTTCACCCGGACCACGACGCGCAACCACTACGAGGTCGTGCAAGAGCTGTTCCTCGGCCTGCTCAAAAACGGCTATATCTTTCCCACGACCACGATGGGAGCGATCTCGCCGTCCACCGGGCGCACGCTGCCCGACCGCTACATCGAGGGCACCTGCCCCATCTGCGGGTACGACGGCGCGCGCGGCGATCAATGCGAGAACTGCGGCAACCAGCTCGACCCGATCGACCTGATCAACCCCGTGTCCCGGATCAACGGCGAAAAGCCGAAGTTCGTCGAGACCGAGCACTTCATGCTCGACCTGCCCGCGTTCACCGAGACGCTGGGTTCCTACCTGCAGGCCAAGCAGGGCGAGTGGCGGCCCAACGTGCTCAAGTTCTCGCTGAACCTCCTCGGCGAGCTGCAGCCGCGCACGATCACCCGGGACCTCGACTGGGGCGTGCCGATCCCGCTCGACGAGTGGCGCGATCAGGCCAACAAGCGCATCTATGTGTGGTTCGACGCGGTCATCGGCTATTTGAGCGCGTCGATCGAGTGGGCGAAGCGCTCCGGCGACCCAAACGCCTGGCGCGCCTGGTGGCAAAACGACGCCGCCGACTCCTACTACTTCATGGGCAAAGACAACATCGTCTTCCACAGCGTGATCTGGCCCGCGATCCTGTCCGGCTACAGCGGGCGGGGTGCCCGGAACGGCGCCTCGGGCCCGCTCGGCGCGCTCGGTCTGCCCACCGAAATCGTGTCGAGCGAATACCTGACGATGGAGGGCCGCAAGTTCTCCTCCTCCCGGCAGGTCGTCATCTACGTACGCGACTTCCTTGACCGCTATGACGTCGACGCGCTGCGCTACTACGTGGCGGTGGCCGGCCCGGAAAACCAGGACACCGACTTCACCTGGGCCGAGTTCGTCCGGCGCAACAACGACGAGCTGGTCGCGGCCTGGGGCAACCTGGTCAACCGGTCCCTCTCCTTCGCCGCCAAGAACATCGGTGCGATCCCGCCCGCCGGCGAGCTGACCGACGTCGACCGCGCCGTACTCGACGGCTCGCGCAAGGCGTTCGCCGCGGTCGGGGCCGAGCTGGAGCGGTCGCGCTTCAAGAACGCCGCGCACGAGGCGCTGCGCACCGTCGCCGAGGCCAACAAGTATCTGTCCGACCAGGCCCCCTGGAAGCTGCGCGATTCCGACCCCGAGCGGATGAAGACCATCCTGCACGTGGCGTTGCAGCTCGTCGATGACGCCAAGTCGCTGCTGACGCCGTTCCTGCCGAGCTCTTCCCAGAAGGTGTACGACATGCTCGGCGGCACCGGGGTGTGGAGCGGCATGCCGCGCCTTGAGACGGTCTCCGAGCCGGGGGGCGCCGACTACCCCGTGCTGACCGGTTCGTATGACACCGAGGCCCGGTGGGAGTCGCGGCCGATCAAGGTCGGCACCCCGCTGGCCCCGCCCAAGCCGCTGTTCGCCAAGCTCGACACCTCCGTGATCGATGAGGAGCTGGCACGTCTTGAGGCGATCTCCGGGGACCCCGCCAAGGGCACTACTTGAGCGGTCAAGGGGGCGATTGTGCTGGTAAACCGGGCATGATCGGCACATTGGTGGAAAGATCCAAACACAGCACGTCCGTGGCCGTACTCGGCAGGCCGCGGCGCGACCGGCGGAGCGTCCCATGACCAGTTCGCGGGGTATCGACGGTTCCCGGGGCTCGAGCTTCCCGCCGCTGCCGGAGCGGCTGCCGGTCGAGGTCTTCGACAGCCACTGCCACCTCGATCTGCTCGATGTGCCGGTGCCGCGGGCGCTGGCGGCGGCGCACGCGGTCGGCGTCCGGCGGGTGCTCACCATCGGCGTCGATCTGTCCTCCTCGTCGTGGTCCGCCGAGGCCGGCCGCGAGCACGGCGACGTGTACGCGGGGGTGGCCATGCACCCCAACGAGACGACCGGCATCACCGACGACGTGCTCAGGGACATCGCGGTGATGGCCGAGCTGCCGCAGGTACGGGCGGTCGGCGAGACCGGGCTTGACTACTACCGCGACTGGGCGCCCCTCGAGGACCAGCAGCGATCGTTCCGCGCGCACATTGAGATCGCCAAGAGCACCGGCAAGACGCTGGTGATCCACGACCGGGAGGCGCACGACGACGTGCTGCGCATCCTGGCGGAGGAGGGCGCGCCGGACAAGGTCGTCTTCCACTGCTTTTCCGGCGACGCCACGATGGCCAAGGAGTGCGCGGCCAAGGGCTATGTCATGAGCTTCGCCGGCAACGTGACGTTCAAGAACGCGGCCTCGCTCCGGGAGGCCCTGAGAGTCGCACCGCTGGAGCTGGTGCTGGTCGAGACCGACGCGCCGTTCCTCACCCCGATGCCGCACCGCGGCAAGCCCAACGCCTCGTACCTGATCCCGCTCACCGTGCGCAGCATGGCCGAGGTGAAGCAGGTGGACGTGGCCGAGATGTGCGCCGCGATCGCCGCCACCGGGGAGCGCCTTTTTGGGCCCTGGTGATCGGGTGGCCCGGGCGCCGTCGCTGCTTGGGCCCGCCGACGTACGGGACTTGGCCCGGCGTCTCGGGATCCGGCCGACCAAGACCCTGGGGCAGAACTTCGTCATCGACGCGAACACCGTACGCCGGATCGTCCGAGCCGCGGCGCCGGCGCCCGACGATGTCGTGGTCGAGGTGGGGCCGGGGCTCGGGTCGCTGACCCTCGCGCTGTTGCCGGCCGTACGCAGGCTGGTGGCCATCGAGATCGACCCGCTCCTGGCCGGGGCGCTGCCGCGCACGGTGGCCGAGCGCGCGCCGGACCTGGCCGAGCGACTCGAGGTCGTCCAGGCCGACGCGCTGCGCCTCGACTCGGTGCCGGGACCGCCGCCGACCGCCTTGGTCGCCAACCTGCCCTACAACGTCGCGGTCCCCGTGGTGTTGCATCTGCTCGCGCTGCTGCCGTCACTGCGGCATGGGCTGATCATGGTGCAGGCTGAGGTGGCCGATCGGCTCAGCGCACGGCCCGGCGGCAAGATTTACGGGGTGCCCTCGGTGAAGATGGCCTGGTACGCCGACGCCCGCCGCGCGGGTGCGGTTGGCCGTTCGGTGTTTTGGCCGGCGCCCAATGTGGACTCGGGTCTGGTGGCGTTCGCCCGGCGCGACCCGCCGGCGACGGCCGCCACCCGTGAGGAGGTGTTCGCGGTCGTCGACGCGGCGTTCGCGCAGCGACGCAAGACCCTGCGCGCCGCGCTGGCGAGTTGGGCCGGCTCGGCGGCCGCCGCCGAGCGCGCCCTGCGGGGGGCCGGTGTCGATCCAGCGGCCCGCGGCGAGTCCCTGGACGTCGCCGCCTTCGCCCGGGTCGCCGCCCACCGCCGGCCGTGATGATCATGCGTTCGTGTTTGCCGGCGGGGATCAGGACGCCGGTATCCGGACACCGTTGCTTGTGCTGTCGTCGTGCAACACGACCGAGGTCGGCTGGAACCCGCGCGACACGTCGAAGAGCACCACGCCGGAGAACGTCGTGCCGGGGGAGAGCAGTTGCGGCGCCACCCGGTTGTGCGCTCGTGCGCCGCCACGCAGCAAGATCGCGCCTGGGTGGTCGTCGTCATTGGCGTCGCGCAGCTCCTGATAGCCGGGCGCGAGCGTGCGCCGCTTCGCCCCGGTGTTCGTCACCGTGAACGGGACCTGGCACAGCTTGCCCTTGCTCGGGGTGATCCCGGCGATCCGCGCCGCCGCGCCGCATTTGGCGGGCCCTCGCATGACGAAAGTGAACTGACCGTCCTTGGCGGGCCGGCCGAGTTCGCCTTCGTTGGGCTGGGTCAGATAAACGAGGAGCACCAGCGCGGCCAAGACGGCCACGAACAGGCCAACGCCGGTGAACAGGCAGCCGAGCCAGCCGCGCCGCCGCGGCGGCCGCGTGCCCGGCGCCGCCCGCCCGGCGGGGTAGGACGGCTGCGGCGGCGTGGGAGACGAGCTCATCGGATGGGCGCCGAGCGCGCCCGGCGCCGGCCCTGGCGGCGGGTACGCCGCGCCGGGGTGATGGTAGGCGCCGTCGCCTGCCACCGGCCCGCCCGGCGCCGGCCCGCCCGGCGCCGTCGCGTACGGCTGCGCGGAATATGACTGGTGCCCGTACGGATGTGCCGCGTACGGCTGGGGGGCGATCGGCGCCGCCGAGCCGGGTGACGTGCGGGCGGGCGGCGGCGGCAACATCGGCGGCTGGGCCCGCCACGTCCGGCTGATCTCCAGGTCCGCGACCGCCTCGGCGTCCGGCGGCGGCCCGCCGGGCTCGCCGGCGTCCGGTGCCGGGGTCCCGCCGACCAGGGCGAGCAGTAGCCGCTGTGCCGATGGCCGGCGGCCGGGGTCGGCGGCCAGCGCCCGCAGCACGGTCGCGCGCAACGACTCGGGCAGGCCGTCCACGTCGGGCTCGCCATGCTCCGCTCGGGCCGCCAGGGCGACGACGGGCCCGGTCCCGTACGGGCGTCGCCCGGTGCCGGCGAAGGCAACCAGCATGCCCCACGCGAAGATGTCGACGGCCGTGCTGATCTCTCCTCGCAGCACCTGTTCAGGCGCCATCCAGCCGGGACTGCCTACCACGACGCCGGCCTTCGTGTGCTGGGCGGTCGCGTCGGCGGCGCGCGCGATGCCGAAGTCGATGACCCTGGGTCCGGACACCGACAGCAGGACGTTCGCCGGCTTGAGATCACGGTGCACCAGCCCGGCCGCGTGGATCGCGGTCAGCGCCGCCGCGACCCCCACGGCCACGCCATGCAGCGTGGCGGCGGGCAGCGCGCCCTCGGTCTCGATGTACTCGTCAAGCGGCCTGCCGTCGACGTACTCCGTGACGAGATAGGGCCGGCCGTCCTCCTCGCCGTGTTCGAGGACCTGCGCGGTGCAAAACGACGCCACCCGCTGGGCGTTGCGCACCTCGTCCCTGAACCGCGCCCGAAAGCTCGGGTCCGCCGCGAGCTCGAGGCGGATCACCTTGATCGCGACGAGCCGCCCCCGCCCGTCCCGGCCGAGATGGACGGTGCCCATGCCGCCCTCGCCCAGCCGGCCGATCACTTCGTACGACCCGATGCGAGGCGGATCGCCCGGTGCCGGCGGCGCGGCTCCATGGCCCGCGCCGGTCCACCCAGTCTGCTCCCGCACCGAGCCCCCACCTGGTCGCATTGTCGCCGAGTAGGAGCAACCGTATCGAGCGGCCGCCCCGATGCGCCCCCGAGCGGCGGCTCCCGTACGCTTTCGGAACGTGACAGCCGTAACCGTACGCGTGCCAGCGAAGGTTAACCTCCAGCTCAGCGTGGGGCCGTTGCGCGACGATGGCTACCACGACCTGGTCAACGTCTTCCATGCCGTCTCGTTGTTCGACGAGGTGACCGCGACCCCCGCGCCGCGGCTGAGCGTGGTCGTCGAGGCCGAATCCGGCCTTGACATCGACGCGGTGCCGGTCGGCCCGGACAATCTCGCCGCACGGGCGGCCGCCGCGCTGGCCGCGCACATCGGCGTCGAGCCCACCGTACAGATTGGCATCCACAAGGCGATCCCGGTCGCCGGGGGCATGGCGGGCGGCAGCGCCGACGCGGCGGGCGCGCTCATCGCCTGCAACGAGCTGTGGGACGCCGGGGTGGACGAGGCCACGCTGCTCGAACTGGCCGCCGACCTCGGCAGCGACGTGCCCTTCGCCCTGTTCGGCGGCACCGCGGTGGGGCTCGGCAGGGGCGAGCGGCTGTCGCCGGTGCTCACCCGTGGCCGCTTCGACTGGGTGTTCGCGCTCGCCGACGGCGGCCTGTCAACCGCCGCGGTCTACGGCGAATGCGACCGGCTGCGTGCCGCCGACGGCGGCCCGGTGCCGCCGCCGCAGGTGGCCGAGGGGCTGATCGCGGCGCTGGCGGCCGGGAACGCCGAAACGCTCGGCAAGGAGCTTCGCAACGACCTGCAGCCGGCGGCGCTGACGCTGCGGTCATCGCTGCGTTCCACGCTCGCCGCCGGCCGCGACTCCGGCGCGCTCGGCGCGCTGGTCTCGGGCTCCGGACCAACCTGTGCCTTCCTGGCCGCATCCGAGGACCACGCGCGGGACCTGGCGACCGCCTTGTCCCAGCGGGCGGTGGCCAAGTCGGTGATCCAGGCCCATGGCCCCGTCCCCGGCGCGACGGTTCTGTAGGGCTGCCCGGAGTTTTCCACAGGTGTTTCCGGTGCCCGCGCCGCCCCTGCCCCGCGGGTAACCTCGGGGCCGATGACTCGCCCTCTCAAGCGGAGCCGTGCCACCTCGTGAACCTGATCAACGTTGCCGATGTCACAAAGGCGTACGGGCCGAAGCCGTTGTTGCACGGGGTCTCGCTCGGCGTTGACGCGGGCGACCGGATCGGCGTCGTGGGTCGCAACGGCGACGGCAAGACCACGCTCGTTTCGATCCTCGCCAAGCGGGTGCCGCCGGACGACGGGCGGGTCACCCACGCACGTGACCTTCGGATCGCCCTCCTCACGCAGCGCGACGAGTTCCCGGGCCGCGGCAGCGTTCGTGACGTCGTGCTCGGCGAGCGGCACGAGCACGAGTGGGCGGGTGACGCCCGGATTCGCGACATCTTCACGGGGCTGCTCGGCGACGTCGACCTCGACGCCGCGGTCGGTGAGTTGTCGGGCGGCGAGCGGCGGCGGGTGGCGCTGGCCAGGTTGCTCGTCCCCGAATCGGACGTCGTGGTGCTGGACGAGCCAACCAACCATCTGGACATCGAGGCCATCGACTGGCTGGCCCGCCGGCTGCGTGAGCGCGCCGCCGCCTTGATCGTCGTCACGCACGACCGGTGGTTCCTCGACGAGGTGACCGACCGCACCTGGGAGGTGGTGGACGGCGGGGTGGAGCGTTACGAGGGTGGCTACTCCGCCTACACCCTCGCCAAGGCGCAGCGCGATCGCATCGCCGCCGCCGCCGAGGACAAGCGGCAAAACCTGCTCCGCAAAGAGCTGGCCTGGCTGCGCCGTGGTCCGCGGGCCCGCACCTCCAAGCCCAGGTTCCGGGTGGATGCGGCGCAGGCGCTCATCGCCGATGTGCCGCCCCTGCGCGACGAGGTCGAGCTCACCCGCTTCGCGACCGCGCGGCTGGGCAAGACGGTGTACGACCTCGAAGACGTGACCGTCGCGGCCGGCGATCAAACGATCTTCGAACGGATGACCTGGCGGCTCGGGCCCGGCGACCGTGTCGGCGTGCTCGGCCGCAACGGCAGCGGCAAGACCACACTGCTCCGGCTGCTGACCGGCGCGATCGCCCCGATCTCCGGCCGGGTCACCCGGGGCAAGACCGTGCAGCCGGCCCATCTGTCGCAAGAGCTGACCGAGCTGGATCCCGCGCGCCGTGTACTCGAGTCCGTTGAAGAGATCAAGCGCCGCATCACCGTCGGCAAGCGAGACTGGACGGCCGGCCAGCTGCTGGAACGGCTGGGGTTCCGGGGCGATGCCCAGTGGACACCGGTCGCGGACCTGTCCGGCGGCGAGCGCCGCCGGTTGCAGCTGCTGCGCCTGCTCATGGGCGAGCCGAACGTGCTGCTGCTGGACGAGCCGACCAACGACCTCGACATCGAAACGCTCACCGAGCTTGAGGATCTACTCGACGGCTGGCCGGGCACTCTCGTCGTGGTGAGCCACGACCGCTACTTCCTTGAGCGGGTCACCGACCATGTCGTGGCGCTGCTCGGCGACGGCCGAATCTCGATGCTGCCCGGCGGCGTCGACGAATATCTGTCCCGCCGCGAGACGGCCAAAAACGCCGATCGCACTGGGCGGAACGCGGCCCCGGCCCGCTCCAACGACGCCGCCCGGGGGTGGCGGGCGCGCAAGGAGCTGGACCGGCTGGAACGGCGCATCGACAAGCTGACGGCCCGGGCGGCCGAGCTTCACGCTGAGCTGGCCGCGCACGCGACCGACTACGAAAGGCTGCTCGAACTGAACGGCGAGCTGCAGTCCATAGAGGCCGAGCGGGCGCAGGCCGAGGACGAATGGCTTCAGCTCGCCGCCGACCTCGACGCCTGATCCGCGCAGCTTTCGTCAAGATCCACGCGGACGCGGCGGGCGGTCGGGGTGGCGGGGGGCGGCCGTGTCGAACGGCACGAGGAGCGTGCGCAGCAGGTTCGCCAAGTGCCGGCGGTCGGCTCCGCTGAGGCCGCCAAGCAGCAGGCGCTCACGGTCGATCAGGTCGGCGAACGCCGCGTCCACCCGCGACTTGCCGGCTTCGGTGAGGCGGACCTGGACGCCGCGTTTGTCCTGTGGATCGGGATGGCGCTTGACCAGGCCGGCGGCTTCCAGCCGGTCGATGCGGTTGGTCATCGTGCCCGACGTGACCAGGGTGGCGCGTAGCAGCTGGCCGGGGTTCAGCTGGTAGGGCTCGCCCGCCCGGCGCAGTGCGGTGAGGACGTCGAACTCCCACGACTCGAGGTCATGTGCGGCGAACGCCGAGCGCCTGGCCCGGTCCAGATGTCGCGCCAGCCGCGAGACCCTGCTGAGGACCTGCAATGGCTCGACATCGAGATCAGGGCGTTCGGTCTGCCAGGAAGCCACGAGCCGGTCGACCTCATCCTCCACGCTGAACAGCCTACCTGTCTCGACATCGAGATACTGATTGACATGAACGCGGCGGCCGAGACACCATATGTCTTGATGTCGAGAGATAGGGAACGTCCAGACACCTCCTGGGACCCCGAGCAGTATGGGCTCTTCAGCGCGGAGCGGAGCAGGCCCTTCTTCGAGCTGCTCGGCCGAGTGCACGCCGACGATCCCGTCTATGTGGTGGATCTCGGCTGCGGCACCGGCGAGCTCACCGCCACCTTGGCCGACCGATGGCCGGCGGCCCGCATCGAGGGCATCGACAGCTCTCCGCAGATGATCGCGGCGGCCGAGCGGCGCGCCGTCCCCGGCCTGCGCTTCGCGGTGGGGAACATCGCCACCTGGGCACCGGCGCACCCGGTCGATGTGATCGTGTCCAACGCGGCATTGCACTGGGTGCCGACCCACCGTGAGCTGCTGCCTAAGTGGGTCAAGGCGCTGAGCCCGGGAGGCTGGCTGGCGTTTCAAGTGCCGGGCAACTTCGACGGCGCCAGCCATGACGCCGTGCGGGAGCTGTGCCGCTCGCCGCGCTGGCGTGAGCTGTTGGGCGAGCCGCCTCGCACCGCGGCCGCCGAAGTCGTGTTCGGCAAGCCCGTGGACACCCCGGGCGACTATCTTGAGCTGCTCGCGACACACGGCTGCCGGCCGGTCGACGCCTGGGAGACGACCTATTCGCAGATCTTGGCGGGCGCCGACCCCGTGCTGGAGTGGATCAAGGGCACCGCGCTTCGGCCCGTGCTCGCCGCGTTCGACGCGGCCGACGACCCAGAAGCCAAGGCCGACTTCCTCGCGGAGCTAGCGGCCCGTCTGCGCGCGGCCTATCCGCCCCGGTCGTACGGCACGGTGTTCCCCTTCCGCCGCGTTTTTGTCGTGGCCAGGCGAGACCAGGTCGCATAGGGCCGGGCGCTCGG
>CALAED010000198.1 GCA_937891035.1 uncultured Thermomonosporaceae bacterium
CCTCGAGCACCATCGCCCGGCCCGCGTACAGCTCGGTCTGCGAGTCGGCGATCAGGCCCTGGACGAGCTGGTACTCCCCGATCTTGTGGCCACCCTGCGCGCGCTCCTTGGCGTACTGGACGGTCTCGTCGAGGATCCGCTGGGCGAGTCCCACGCAGACGGCGGCGATGCTCAGCCGGCCGCGGGCGAGCGATGCCATCGCGGTACGAAAACCGGTGCCCGCGGCGCCGATCATGTTGGTCTCGGGGACTCGCACGCCGTCGAAGAAGACCTCGGCGGTGTGCGCGCCGTGCTGGCCCATCTTGGCGTCCGGCGGGCCGATCTTCAGTCCCGGACTGTCCTTCTCGACCAGGAAGGTGGAAATGCCGCGGGACCCGGCGCCGCCGGTGCGGGCGAACACCATGAACACGTCGGCCTCCGGCGCGTTGGTGATGAAGCGTTTGGCGCCGTCGATGATGTAGTCGTCGCCGTCCTGCACGGCGGTCGTGGTGAGCCCGCTCGGGTCGGAGCCCGCCTCCGCCTCGGTGAGCGCGAACGCGCCGATGACTTCGCCGGCGGCCAGCTTGGGGAGCCACGTCTCCTGCTGCGCCGCGGTTCCCGCGTTGACGAGGACCTGCCCGGCGATGCCGTTGCTGGTGCCGAACATGGAGCGGAAGGCGGGGCTCGCGTACCCGAGTTCGAAGGCCAATCTGACCTCTTCGCCGAGATCGAGGCCGAGCCCGCCGTACGCCTCCGGCAGTGCATATCCGAACAGGCCCATGCGCTTTGCCGCCTCCCGCAGATCGGGCGGGATGTCGTCGGTCTCTTCGATCTCGTCCTCGCGCGGGATCACCTGCTCCCGCACGAACTCCCGTACGGCATCCAGCACATCGGCGAAGTCCTGCGCGTCCATCCGTCTCTCCTCGGCCGCGGTCGTATCGAATTCTAGAATCCCATACGACGCGGAGCCGGGCAGGCCTAGGCCTATTTCGCGAATAGATTCGATAGCCCCCTCCCGAACATCGCGCGATCGACGTAGCGTGGACGCCGATGTGTGGAAGGGGGCCGCTGCCGATGGTGATGACTCAGCGCCAGTATCCGGACGGACATGACTCACCCCGGGAGTGCCCGCGCGGCCACGAGTTGCGGGCGGGCCAGGTAATCGTGGGCTGGTCGCCATGCCAGTGCCCGCCCTGCCTGGAGCGCGGACGCGGGCTGCGCGGGCACCACACGTACCTGTGCCGGGACTGCCACGACGACGGATATACGACGGTCGCGTACTTCCCGTACCACGTTCCGGCAGAAGGGGCCGCGATCCGCTGGCCCTGATCCGGCCGGGCCTGGTCCCCCGGCCGACCGGCCGACCGGCTAGGCCGGCCGGCTGGACGGCCGGGTTGGTCGGCCGGCTAAGCGTTGACGACGATCACCTCATACTGATCGGCGGTGGGCGGGAAGCCGGTGTCGAACTTGGCGTTGACCACGGCGAGCCGGCTGCCGAAGAGAGCCGCGGTGGAGGGAGTCTGGAACAGGTCGTTGGTGATGACCTTCTCGACCACAGCCGAGGTCAGACGCGGACTGAGCCGGAACCGAGTGACCTGGTTGTTGCCCACGACCCACAGCCGCCCGCCCTCCAGCACTATGCCGTCGGGCCCGGTGGGCGTGGCGCCGCGAATCGCCGCGGAAGCGCCGGTGAAGGGGTTGACCCGATAGATCTGGTTGTTTGTGGAGTGCGCGACGAGGAGGGTCCTTCCATCGGAGGTCGCGTCGATGCCGTTCAGATTGAAGTCTCCGGTG
>CALAED010000199.1 GCA_937891035.1 uncultured Thermomonosporaceae bacterium
GGAGGCCAAGCCGCTCCGCGCGCCGCTGCTGATCTCGATCGTGCTCACGCCGCGCGAAAATCCCAAGGTGCCCCACTGGGAGCAACTGGCCGCCACCGCCGTCCTGGTGCACAACCTGCAACTGTTGCTGCACGCGCGCGGCTGGGGGGCGATGTGGCGCACCGGCCCGCCGAGTCGCTCGACGCACGTGCTGAATCTGCTCCGTCTCGATCCCGGAGAACTGCTTTTGGGGTGGCTTTATGTCGGCACCGCCGACGCGGCCAAGCCGCCGCCACCACGTCCGAAGTTCGACCCCGGGAACCGTCTGTTCACGCTGCGTCCTCATGGTGAGGTAGTGCCCATGTACTCTGCCGCCAAGTCGGGAAGTCGCTCATGACGCCGCATTCGGCCCCGGCCCTTCCCGTCGCGAGCCGGCTCCGCGGGTTCGGCTCCTCGATCTTCGCCGAGATGACCGAACTCGCTGTGCGCACGGGCGCGATCAACCTGGGGCAGGGGTTTCCCGACACCGATGGGCCCGCGGCGCTGCTCGCCGCCGCCCGCGCGGCGATCGATGCCGGACACAACCAGTACCCGCCGGCCAATGGCGTCGCCGAACTGCGCGAGGCGGTGGCCGCCGACCGTGAGATCCGCTACGGCACTTCCTACGATCCGGGCGGCGAGGTTCTCATCACTACCGGCGCCACATGTGCCATCGCCGCGGCGTTCCTCGCCCTGTGCGATGCGGGCGACGAGGTGATCGCGTTCGACCCCTGTTACGACTCCTATTCGGCGAGCATCTCCATGGCCGGTGGCCTGCTGCGGCCGGTCCCGCTGCGCGCCGAGGGCGACCGGTTCGCCTTCGACCCCGACGAACTGGCGGCCGCGATCACGCCGCGAACCCGGCTACTGCTGCTCAACACGCCGCACAACCCTACCGGGAAGGTCTTCACGCGCGCCGAACTCGAGGTCATCGCCGCATGCTGCCATGAGCACGATCTGATCGCGATCACCGACGAGGTACACGAGCATCTGGTCTACGACGGCCGAACGGCGCAGTCCCTGGCCGCCCTGCCCGGAATGCGGGACCGCACGCTCGCGATCTCAGGTGCGGGCAAGACGTTCAGCGTGACCGGATGGAAGGTCGGCTGGGCGTGTGGACCGCGCCGGTTGATCCGTGCGGTACAGACGGCCCATCAGTTCCTCACCTTCAACTCCGGGACGCCTTTCCAGGTGGCACTCGCCGCGGCGTTGCACGATCATGGTTCGTGGACCACCCGACTGCGCCAGAGTCTGCAAGAGCAGCGCGATCTTTTGGCCGACGGCCTGCGGAGGGCTGGCTTCGCCGTCTACCAGGCCGAGGGCACGTACTTTTTGCAGGCGGACGTCAGGCCCTGGGGCTACGACGACGGCGTCGCACTGTGCCGAGACCTGCCTGAGCGAGCGGGCGTGGTCGCAATCCCCTCGGTCGTCTTCTATCAGGGCGCGGATCCGCCACGGAACCTGGTGCGCTTCGCGTTTTGCAAACGCACCACCGTTCTCACGCGGGCGGTGCGGGCACTCCAAGCCGCCGCGGGCTGACCCGTACCCTGATCCGTACCAAGGTCTGCGGCTCCGCGTGGATCCACCGGACCCGGGTGGATCCACGCGGAGCCGCGCGGACTCGCGCGGGCCTCGTAAGAACCCGCGGGGGCCACGCCCCTACACGATCATCGCCTTGTCATAGGCGACGAGGCCGCCGATCTCGGCCTGGCCGGGCCCCGCGGGACGTGCGCGGATCACCGAACCCCGGCCATGGCGCACGGTGATCGCCCGGCCCAGTTCCGCGGCGAGCATCAATGTCGCGGATCCACATGCCTCGTCTTCGGGCACCCCCATCGCCTGGGCGAAGACCCGGGCGCGAATGGCATGTGTCCCGGTATCGGCCCATGCCCAGATCTGGGTCTGCTGCCAGCGTCCGCCGGGCGGCGGCGGATCCGCCTGCTCAACGTCCTCGACGACGGAAAGCTGGACGTGCTCCCACGGTGGGGCATCCGCGACCGAACCGCGAATCCAGGTCGCGCCATCCTCGACGAAGGTGGACACCGGCGTGCTCATTCGAATGGGGCGCAGCACATCGAAGGGTCGCCCGGTCTCACGGGCGAGCAGCCAGCTCACCCCGACCAGGGGGTGGCCGGCGAACGGAAGCTCACCGGATGGCATGAAAATCTGAAGTCGCGCGCTCGCCGCATCGTCGACGAAGACGGTCTCGCTGAATCCGAGTTTCGTGGCAATTGTCTGCCGGTCATCCGGTCCGAGTGCGCCTGGTTCCAAGACGACGCCCAAGGGATTACCGAATCGCCCGGCGGCATCGGTGAAAACCCGAACCACATCAACGTGAACCACCATTTTATCCCTTCCGGCAACCGGCCGCTGACCACGAGCCCATCGTACGCCTGATCGCTTGCTGTATATATCCGGTGACAGATATTGCGGGCCGTGTGGTATTTGGCCGGATAACGTGTTCTGGATGTCCTCCAAAGAGCCGACATGACAGCCGCCCTGGCAAGCCCTAGATTGGCGAAGCGGTGCCCACCGGGGAACTATACGTAGCGACGGCATCAAAACCATGTTGATAACTGCTTTTACCGTAATAGACGTCCGACGCAGACTACCGGATGTGATCACTTCATCGAGCCGATGAGTAAACCGCACGAGAAAACGGGGGCTCCGGGCCGTCCCGCCGGGCGACGATGGCTCGACATCGGGCTGGGCGAACGGCTGGGCCGCGAGTTCACCAAATTGTGGTTGGCCGCCGCCGTGTCCGGTGCCGGCGACGGGATCGCGCTCGTCGCCGCGCCGCTGCTGGCCGCGTCCATGACGGGGGATCCGCGGATCATCGCCGGCGTCGCCACCGCGCTCACGCTTCCGTACGTCCTTTTCAGCCTGCCCGCCGGTGTGCTCACAGACCGAGTCAACAAGTCGCGGGCGATGGCGCTCGTCGACGCCTTTCGTGCGGTAATCGTCGGTGGATTCACGGTCCTCGTCGTGCTCGACCAGGTCAGCATCCCCGTGCTTTACGTGTGCTTCTTTCTCATCGGAAGCTGCGAGACGTTCTTTCGGAACACTTCTCAGGCGCTGGTCCCCCAGGTGGTGAAAAGAGAGGGGCTGGCCCTCGCCAACGGCCGGATGATCGGAACCGAGATCGTCACGCTCGAGTTTCTCGGTCCGATGGTGGGGGGTTTGCTGTTCGCCGTGTCCGCCACGCTGCCGTTCGGCGTCGACGCGGCGTCGTTCGCCATATCCAGCCTGTTGCTCTGGACGCTGCGTCCGCTCGTCCCCGACGGGCCGCGCGCCCGGCGGCACCCGCAGGCACGGCGGCCTCGGCGGACACGGTTTCTGACGGATCTGATCGACGGCCTGAGGGTACTTTGGCGAGACCGAGTGCTGCGCTCACTCGCGGTCATCGCGGGACTGAGCAACTTCGTCTCGTTCGGGATCCTCGCGATTCTCGTGGTGTACGCCAGAAACGAACTGCACATCGGCAACTCCGCCTACGGTGTGCTGCTCGGCTCGGCGGCCGTCGGCGGCTTGATCGCGTCCCGGCTCGGGCCCGTGCTCGCTCGTGCCCTAGGCAGCGAGTGGACGCTGTTTGTCGCGGTCGCCGGGCAGGTGACCGCCTATCTGGTCCTGTCGGTCACCGACCAGCCGGTCGTGGCCGGTGCGGCGCTCGCGGTCGCCGGCGCCGCCACGGTGGTGTGGAACGTGGTCGCGGTCGTGCTCCGGCAAACGCGGGTGTCGCCGGGTTATCTCGGCAGGGTCAACAGCATCTACCGGCAGGTCGCCTGGGGCGCGTTGCCGGTCGGATCGATCTGTGGCGGTTTCGTGGCCCACGCCTACGGAACCCGGACCGTCTGCGCTCTGGGAGCGCTCCTGCTGGGCATGGCCGTTCTGTATCTGCTCCGCGTCGCGGTCCGGCACGAGATATCGGCCCCGGATCGCCGCCCCGCGGTGGGCACGCGTGAATCTGTCTCCGATCTTGACGACGAGGGCGAGGTAGTGCCGTGAACGATGATGCGCTGAACACCATGGACCTGCTGGAACTGACCACGTACTTGATTGACGTGCCCTCGGTGAGCGGCGACGAGAAGGAGTTGGCCGATCTCGTGGAGACTCGTCTGCAACAGCGGGCTCCGCACCTGACGGTGCACCGGATCGGGAACAGCGTGGTGGCACGAACCGGGCGCGGCACCGGGCAGCGCATCGTCTTCGCCGGGCACCTCGACACGGTCAAGCCATTCGGCCCGATCAAGGGCACGGTCAGCGGCGACACGGTGGCCGGCCTGGGCGCCGTCGACATGAAGGGCGGCATCGCGGTCATGTTGCTGCTGGCCGAGGGCGCCGCCGCCGCGAGCGGCTACGACTGCACCTTCATCTTCTACGAGAAGGAGGAGACCGGTTCCCATAGCAGCGGGATGAACGTGCTGTTCTCCCAGCACGCGGGCCTGGTGACCGGCGACTTCGCCGTGGTACTCGAGCCGACCGACTGCATCCTGGAGGCGGGCTGCCAGGGCAACCTCGCCGTGGAGCTCGAGTTCCATGGGGTCCCCGCCCATTCGGCCCGACCTTGGCAGGGCCGCAACGCGATCCACCGAGCCGCGCCCGTGCTGCAACGGCTCGCCCAGTTCCGGCCGCGCTCGGTCGAGATCGATGGTCTGATCTACCCACAGGCGTTCTCCGTGGTGAACGTCGCCGGCGGGAAACAGATCAACGTCGTGCCCGACGGCTGCACGATCACGGTGAACTACCGGCACGCCCCCACGGTCACCACGGCCGAAGCAGCGGAGTTGGTCCGCCGGATGGCCACCGAAGCCGACCAGCTGACGGTGTCGCTCGCCTCCCCGCCGACCCCACCACGACTCGATCATCCGCTCTTGCGACGGCTCCGCGAACGCAACGATCTGCTGGTCCGGCCCAAGCTGGGCTGGACGGATGTTGGCCGCTTCGCACAACACGGCATCGCCGCGGTCAATTTCGGGCCCGGTAATCCCGAGTTGGCACACAAATCCGATGAGATCGTGTCCCGCGGCTCGCTCGAACAGTGCCACGAGGCGTTGGAACGCCTCCTCCTCGCCCGGTCGGAGCGCGAGCCCGAGCTGGTCGAACGTGCCAACGAGGGCGTCACCAGATCGAGAGGGGCCTCCAGGGACGGCCGGCTCACCTCGGACTATCTGACGAAGCTGGACGAGCATTCGGCGGCCATCGATGAGCTGGTCGCGCCGGCCCGCGCTTCCGAGCAGCTGAACGTGGCCTACGGCGATCGGTACCTTCCGCGCCCGGCCTTCCTCGAGGACCACAGGGTGAGCAGGCTCGCAGCGGATCTGTCCCGGCTGCACGCCATTCTCGGTTCGCTGCCCGACCGTCTGTTCGGTGGGGATATCGCGGCGCTGGGCCGTGCCGTCGGCATGACACCGGTGCAGATCGACGCCGTCATGCGGACGGCGGGAGAAGGACCGATACGGCTGGCCCGCGCCGATCTCTACGAAGAGGCCGCGGGCTTCCGGGTTCTGGAGTTCAACATCGGCAGCGCACTCGGCGGGTTCGACAACGCCGAGCTCAACCGCGCCCTCCTGCTGAACACGGCACTGGCGGACTTCGTGGACGACGCCGGCCTGGAATTCGTCGACACGCTGGCCGCGATCGCGGACGCGATCAAGACCGAGGCGGCCACGGTCAATGCCGGCTCGATCCCGGTGGTCGCCCTCGTCGACATGCCCGTCGGCTATGCCGAGCTGGAGCGACGGCTCTACTTCGCGGCCGCCGCGCTGGCCAGGATGGGGGTGGACGCGGTGCCCTGCCCGCTCGACCGGCTGGAAGAGCGTTCCGGCCGGCTGTTCGTCGACGGCCGTGCGGTGGACGTGGTCTACCGCTTCTTCCTCATCGAGGATTTGCTTCACCCTGATGGACCACGCCTGATCGAACCCGTGCTCCGGGCGGCCGAGCAGGGCAAGGTCGCTCTCCTGGCCCGGATGGACGCCGAACTGTACGGGAACAAGGGCACCCTGGCGATGCTGTCCGACGAACGGCACCGGTCGGTCTTCACCACTGAGGAGGCGGCGTTCCTGGACCGATTCGTACCGTGGGCGAGGCCGCTGCACGATGAGCGCGCGACAGTGGCGGGGAAGGACATCGACCTGCTCGCGTTCGCCACCGAGAATCGGCGTGATCTCCTGCTCAAACCGACGCTCCTGCACGGCGGAATCGGCATCGTTCCGGGATGGACGGTCGGGCCCGACGAGTGGCGGGAGGCCGTGCGGGGCGCGCTGGGCCGGCCCTACGTTCTCCAGCGCCGGGTGCGGCCGGTGGCCGAGACGTTCCCCACCTCCGGCGGACCGGGGATGACCGAGCAGTTCATCCTCAACTGGGGGATGTTCCTGGCCCCGAACGGCTATGGCGGAGGGATCGTACGAGGCAGCCGCGACCCTGACGTCGGGATCGTCAGCATGGCCAACGGCGCGATGGTGGGCTGTTGCTTCCACGAGCCGCCGACGCAACAGGGAGGTGTGTACTGATGGCGGTGCCGGTGGTGGCGGATCCGACGGGGGACTCGATGCCTGGAGCCGAGTTGTCGGCGTTCGCCCACCAAAGCATGGAATTGCTCGCGAGACGAGATCCCGAGCTGTATCGCCTGCTGGTGGCGGACCTGCGGCGCCAGACCGACACCTTGATGCTGGTCGCCGCGTCGAGCGTCGCCGATCCCTCGGTCTTGGCCTGCGAGGGTACGGCGCTGATGAACGTCACCGGCGAGGGATACCCGGGCGCGCGATTCCATGCGGGCTGTGGTGTCGTCGACGACATCGAGCGATTGGCGGTGGACCGGGCAAAGACGATCTTCGGCGCCCGCTATGCCAACGTCCAGCCGCATTCGGGCAGCTCGGCCAACCTGTGCGCGCTGTTCGCCCTGCTCTCCCCTGGCGACACGATCCTCGGCCTCGACCTCGATTCAGGCGGCCACCTCACGCACGGCTCGGCCGCCTCGGTCACCGGCCGATACTTCAACTCCGTCGCCTACGAGGTGGACGAGCAAGGCTTGATCGACTACGACGGGGTGCGCGCGGCGGCCGAACGCCACCATCCCAAGGTGCTCATCTGCGGCGCGAGCGCCTATCCCAGGGTGATCGACTTCGCCCGGCTGCGCGAGATCGCCGACGAGATCGGGGCCTACCTGCTCGCGGACATCTCGCACATCGCGGGGCTGGTCGCCGCCGGTGTGCACCCAAGTCCCATCGACCACGCACACATCACGACCACCAGCACCTACAAGCAACTGTACGGCCCGCGCGGCGGCCTCATCCTGCTGGGCAAGGACGCGAACGCGCCATCGCCCGGCGGGAAGGGCACGCTGGAGCAACTGATGCAGCGTGCCGTGTTCCCGTTGGCCCAGGGCACCCCCAACATGGCCGCGATCGCGGCGAAGGCCAGGGCTTTCGCGATGGTCGGCACCGAGGACTTCCGGAATCTGGCACGGCTGATCGCGCATGACGCCCGGACCCTCGCCGAAGAGTTGGCGGCGCGTGGGTTCCGCGTCCTCACCGGCGGAACCGACACGCACATGGTGCTGCTGGATCTTCAGGCTCAGGGCATGAGCGGTCTAGTGGCCGAACGGGCGCTCGAAGAGTGCCTCATCGTGACCAACAAAAACCGAATCCCGGGCGATACCAGGCCGGCGCGCATCACCAGCGGTCTGCGCCTGGGCACGAACACGGTGGCGATGCGCGGTATGCGAGCGCCCGAGATGCGATCGTGCGCCGACCTCGTCCGGCGCGTGCTGGACGCGACGGATCCGCTGACCGACACCGACTACGCGCTGGATCCCGCCGTTCGCGGCGTGGTCGCGGACACGATCCGTGACCATTGCCGGTCGTTCCCGCTGCCCGGCTACCCGAGCCGCTGACGGCGCGAAGGCTCCGCGCCGGCCGGCTGGCTGGGCGGCTGGGGCGGCTCGGCGGCCCGGGCGGCCCCGGCGGAGGGTCCTGGGTGCGCGGCGAACAATTCGATTTCGAGGAGTACGACAGTGAGCGACCTGTACTACAGCGCCTCCGACCGGGCCGACCTGGACGAGGAACATGATCGGCCGCCGCTCTCCTTCGCGCAGGAGCAACTGTGGTTCTTCGAGCGAATGACGCCGGGAACGACCATCTATAACGTGCCGTTGATCTTCCGGCTGCGCGGCGGGCTCGACGCAGGAGTGCTCGGTCGTGCGCTGACCGAGGTTGTCCGCCGCCACGAGGCGCTGCGGACAACGTTCGGCTTCGCGAACGGATCGCCCTATCAGGTAATCGCTCCCGCCACGCCGGTGGACATCCGGCTCGATGATTTGTCGGGAATCGACGCCGGCGCCAGGGATGCGGAAGCGATACGACTCGTCACCCAAGAGGTGCGCACACCCTTCGATCTGAATCGCGGGCTCCTCGTGCGCGCCCGGCTCATCCGGATCGATCGGGCAGATCACGTGTTCTGCCTGACGATGCACCACATCTGCACCGATGGCTGGTCGCGCGGGCTGATCGTGTCCGAGTTGTCGGAGGTTTATGGGGGGTTGGCGGGTGGTGGGGTGCCGGCGTTGGGGGAGTTGCCGGTGCAGTATGCGGATTTTGCGGTGTGGCAGCGGGAGTGG
>CALAED010000200.1 GCA_937891035.1 uncultured Thermomonosporaceae bacterium
GGGTACCGTCTGGGTACCTTGAGGTTCCAGTTCGGTGCCCGCCGCTGCGGGGCCCGAGCTCCGCGGTGACCACTTCGGTCGCGTCGGTCATGGCGGCCACGGTCGCGGGCCGCGGACGGAAAGGGCGTGAGAATCGCCTTATGTGTGGGGACTCCGCATGTCAATAGCTAGGTGGCACCGTCCGCGCGATACGAGAGGGAAGGTGGCACGTTCGTCCATCGGTCGCCGTCATCGGTGCCGGCATGGCGGGTCGGGTACACGCCGCCGATTACCGGTCGGCGACCACGTCGTGCGACGCAGGGCTGCCCGAGGTCGGGCTCGTCGCCATCGCCGACGTCCCCGCGTTCGCCACCGCTGCTGTCCAGCGCTTCGGCTGCGGCGGGCGGGGTCCAGCTGGAAAGCTGTTGCGGCGGCGCCGGGCGTCGGTGGAGCGGAGGAGGGGGAGACGCTCCTACGCTGGCCGGGTGGCCGAGCTCGACGGCGATTCCGAGGGCTCGGCAACGGCGTGCGCGTCCTCGGTTGCGCCGCCCCGCAGGCTGTCCTTGAACTCGCGCATGCTGCGCCCCAGGGCCTGGCCGGCCTCGGGCAGCCGCCTGGGGCCGAGGATGATCAGGGCGAGCACGACCACGATGCCGAGCTCGGGGGGTCCGATGTTGGGCATTGGCTTCTCCTTAGCTGCCGCTCAGCGGCGGCCGGCGAGCTGACTCGCGCCGGCGTAGAGGTCTGGGCGCGTCTCCCCGCGGATCTCCGATCGGCCGTCGGGTGGCCAGCGACTCGACGCAGGCCTCCGACAATCAGGTGCGCTGCGTAGCCGTCCCAGGCGCTCGGGCCGGAAGGCCAGCGGTCGGCGATCGCGGCCACCCGGCTGTGGAGCTCGTGGATGAGTCGGGTCATCTCCCGCCGGCTCGGCCGGAAGGAACCCGTGAGGGGCCGATCTCGGTGGCGGCGAGCCCCAGCCGCCCGTATCTCGGCCAGCACCTGCTGCGGTTCAGGTGATGACCCCAGCCGGGTACCTCGCAGACGCCGCCGGGAGATGGGCGCTGCAGCGATGCGATCCGCGGCGTTCATGCGCGTACCTCATCTATCCGCACCGGGCGGTGCTGTTGGAGGGACCTGGTGCAGGCCTCGGCGACCCAGCCGGTCTCCAGCGCGTCGGCGATGGTGCAGGGGGAGGGCCGCCGGCCGGCGACGACCTCGGTGAACGCCTCCAACTCGGCGCGGAACGCATCGTGGAAGCGGTCCATGAAGAAGTCGTAGGGCTGGCCGGCGGGGAAGGTCGCGCCGGGCTCCACCGACCGCAGCGGCAGGCGGTCGTCCAGGCCGACGGCGATGCTGTCCTTCGACCCGTGCAGTTCGAGGCGCACGTCGTGGCCTCGCGGGTTGTAGCGGGTGTTCGAGACGAGGGCGAGCGTGTCGTCGTCGAGGGTGAGGACGGTGGCGGCGGTGTCGACGTCGCCTGCGTCGGTGAAGTAGTCGTCGCCGCGGTTGCTGCCGGTGGCGTAGACCTCGACGACCTCGCGCCCGGTGACCCATCGGATCGCGTCGTAGTCGTGGACGGCGCAGTCACGGAAGATGCCGCCGGAGACCGCGACGTACGCCGGCGGCGGGGGCGCCGGGTCCAAGGTGGTGGAGCGCACCGTGTGCAGCCACCCGAGTTCGCCGCTGAGCACGGTGGCGCGTGCCGCGGCGAACCCGGCATCGAAGCGCCGGGGGTAGCCGATGTGCACCTCCACACCGGTGTCGGCCACGTGGTGCAAGACCTGGACGGCCTCGGCCGCGCTGCCCGCGACGGGTTTCTCGCAGAAGACCGGCAGCCCGGCGTCGACGGCGGCGAGGATGAGCGCGGAGTGGGCGTCCGTGGCCGCAGCGATGACGACACCGTCGACGCCAGCGGCGAGCAGGGCGTCCGGTGAGTCGACCGCCTGCGCGCCGACGCGATCGGCGACCTGCCTGGTCACCGCGGGCACCGCGTCGGTAACGACCAGCGAGTCGACGACGGGCAGGCCGGTCAGCGTCTCGGCGTGGAACGCGCCGATCCTGCCGAGTCCGATGAGGCCGAGGCGCATGGTGGGGTCACTTTTCGTCGGGAGATGCTTGTTCGGGCGATTCGTCGCCGCGTGGTTGCGGATTGGGTCGGGTGGTCGCGCTGGTTGCGGTGCTCAGTCGAGGCCGCCGAAGACGTTCTGGTCCCAATCGAGCACCGAGCCGGTGACGACACCGCTGCGGTCGGACAGGAGGAAGACCACGAAGTCAGCGATCTCGTCGACCTGGCCGAGCTTGCCCATGGGCAGGGCCTGGGCGGCCTGCTGCCGCCAGCTGTCGTCGGCGGCGTGGAAGGCGCGCTGGGTGGCGTCCTCGCCCTCGGTCTCGGTCCAGCCGATGTCCAGGCCGTTGATGCGGATGCGGTCCCAGCGGTGCGCGTAAGCGGCGTTGCGGGTCAGGCCGGCGAGGCCCGCCTTGGCTGCGACGTACGGCGCGAGGTAGGGCTGCCCTCCGAGCTCGGAGGAGGAGATGATGTTGACGATGCTGCCGGGCGCCTTCCGGGCGAGCATGTCCTTCACCACGGCCTGCATCGTGAAGAACGGTCCGCGCAGGTTGACCGCGATGTGCGCGTCGAACAGCTCGGGGGTGGTGTCCAGCAGCGTGCCGCGTGCGGTGAGGCCGGCGGAGTTCACCAGGCAGTCGACGCGGCCGTAGGCCTCCACCACGGCGGCCACGGAGGCCTTGGCCTGCGCCACGTCGGCCACGTCCGCCTGAACGAACATCGCGGTAGCCCCGCTCGCGCGCAGGTCGGTGACAAGGGCCTCGCCCACCTGACGCCGGCGCCCGGTGACTGCCACGGTGGCGCCCTCACCGGCCGCGGCCCGCGCGACCCCGGCGCCGACTCCTTGGCTGCCGCCGCTGACGAGGACGATCTTCCCGTCCAACAATGTCCCGTCCAACTGTGCCACGCTCCTCCTCGGTTCGAATGGGCCTAGGCGGGCCGCTCCCCCGGTCCAGTCGGGGTTTGCCTTGGGCAGGTCGACCGGCCGCGGTCACGGCGAGCCGAGGAGCGCGGTCGCCGACCGCGGCGGCCGTGCTCCTGGTCAACGGCCCGCGCTCAGCTCGGGTGGGCGGGGACCCGGATCTCCTTGGCGCCGCGCTTGAATTCGGCCTCAAGGCGGGCGAGTTCCTTGCCGCCGGCCATCCTCTTCTCGAGCTGCTCGGTGGTGATCTCGTCATGCGCGACCGTGCCGGTGTTGCGGCCGCGTTCGAGCACGGTGAAGCGGTCCCCGATCAGGTAAGCGTGGTGGACGTTGTGGGTGATGAAGATCACGCCGATGCCCGCCGCCCGCGTCTGGTCGATGTAGCGCAGCACGATCGACGCCTGCCGGACGCCCAGCGCGCTGGTCGGCTCGTCGAGGATCAGCACCTTGGCGCCGAAGTAGACGGCGCGCGCGATCGCGACGCACTGGCGCTCGCCGCCGGACAGCGTGCTCACCGGCTGCGAGGTGTCGCGCAGCTCGATCCCGATCTTCTCGAGCTCGCTGCGCGTGACGCGGTCGGCGAACGCCGCGTCGTAGCGCTGCAGCGGCCCCTTGCCCTTCTTCGGCTCGCGGCCGAGGAAGAAGTTGCGCGCGATCCCCGACAGGGGGATCATCGCCAGGTCCTGGAAGACGGTGGCGATGCCGCGCTCGATCGCGTCGTGCGGCGAGTTGAACACCGTCTCCTCGCCGTCGACCAGCATCGTCCCCTTGTCGGGCTTGTGGACACCGGAGAACGTCTTGATCAACGTCGACTTGCCGGCGCCGTTGTCGCCGAGCAGGCACAGCACCTCGCCGGCCCGCACGTCCATGGTGATGTCCTCGAGCGCGACGACGTGTCCGAAGTACTTCGATACCCCTCGTGCTTCGAGGATCGGCCCGCCGTTGCGGCTGCCTCCGTTCTCGGCCATCAGTGAGCCTCCGCCGCGCGCTTGCGGATCAGGTTGTTGAACAGCACCGCGAGCAGGATCATCGCCCCCACGAAGAGCTTGAACCAGTCGGTATCCACGCCGGTGAAGAAGATGCCCTGCTGGACCATGCCGAAGATGAGCGCGCCGAACAGCGCCCCGATCACCGAGCCGTAGCCGCCGGTCAGCAGCACGCCGCCGATCACCGCTGCCGCGATCGCCTGAAGCTCCAGGAGCTGGCCGCGGATGACGTCCGCCGAGCCGGCGTCGAGCACCTGGATCGTCGCCAGCAACGCCGCCGACGTCGCGGTCGCGACGAACGTCAGGATCTTCACGCGCGCGACCGGCACGCCGACGTTGCGCGCCGCGTACTTGTCCCCGCCGGCGCCGAACACCCAGTTGCCGAACACCGTTTTCTGCAGCACGTAGGTCGCGACGACCGCGAGCCCGAGCCACCAGGCGATCGACGCCGGGTAGGGCCCGATCTTGCCCGCGAACAGCGAGTGCAAGAAGCCCTCCAGATCCCCGGGGTACATCGAGATCTGCGTGCGGTCGGTCAGCAGCCGCGAGAGCCCGATCGTCGCCCCGCTGAGCGCGAACAGCATTCCCAGCGTGACGATGAACGAGGGCAGCCCGGTCTTCACCACGATGTAGCCGTTGAACAGCCCGACCAGCGCCGCGACCACGAACGCGGCCACGATCCCCGCCCACAGCGGCCAGCCATACTCGGCCGTGCTGATCGCGATGATCATGCCCGCCGCACCCACCATCGAGCCCACCGACAGGTCGAACTCGCCCGCGATCATCAACATCGCCACCGGCACGCCGACGATCCCGACCTGCGCGGCCACCTCCAGATAGCTCGCCGTCCCGCCCTGGCTCAAGAACCCGCTGTCGCTCGCCACCGCGGCGAAAAACAGCCACACCAACACGCACCCCGCGACCGCGGCGAGCTCGGGCCGGGTCAGCCACGCCCGCAGCGTGCCCACCCGGCGCACGCGCGCCGCCTGATGGCCCGGCGGCCGCGCCGCTTCTGGCGTCTGTGTCGCCGCCATCAGTGGATCCCCTCCCCGCTCAGCTTGATGATCTCCTCCGCGTTGGTCGTGTCGACGAACAGCGGACCCGTCGGCACCGCGGTGGCCGGCGCCAGCCGGTACTGGGCGTAGGTCACCAGGGTGAGGGCCGAGAGGTAGGTCTGCAGGTACATCTGCTGGTCGATGGCGAACAGGATGTCCTTGCTCGCGATCGCCTTGAGCACGGCGGGCGTGATGTCGAAGGTGGCCAGCTTGACCTTGCCGGCCTTGCCCGACTCCTTGATCGCCCGCAGCGCCTCCTCGGCGGCGTTCGGGGAGAGCGTCAGCAAGGCCCCGACGTCCGGGTTCTGGCGCAGGGCGCTGGCCGTCCCGTTGCGGATGGCGACGGGGTTCGAGCCGTCGACCGCCACCTGCTTGACATTGCCGAGCGTGTCCTTGACGCCCTGGAACCGCTGCTCCAGCTGCTGCAGGCCCTGCGCCTGGTTGATGACGATGGCGCTGCTGATCCCTGCCGCCTTCAGCCGCTTGCCGGCCTCCTGGCCCGCCCGCAGCTCCGTCTGGCCGACGTAGGTGAGCGCCCCCAGCCTCTCGAAGTCGTCCAGGCCGGCGTTGAACAGCACGACCGGGATGCCCTGCTTCACGGCCTGCTCGATCTTCGGGCCGAGCGCGGCCGGGTCGGACATCGTCGCGGCGATCGCCGTCGGCTTAGCGGCGATCGCGGCGTCGAAGATCCGCTGGACCGACGGGATGCTGAACTGCTCCGGGCCGCGGAACTTCACGCTCACGCCCAGATCGTTGGCCGCCTGCTCGGCGCCGTTCTGCATGATCGCCGTGTTCGGATCCGCCGGGATCATGTGCGTCGGCATCTCGATCCGGATCTTGCTGCGGTCGGTGAGCCCGCCGCCGCCACCGCCCGCCGGCGCGCCCTTCTTGCCGCACGCGGCAAGCCCGCCCAGCAGCGAGGCCCCCGCGATCGTGACACCTCCCCGCCTGACGAGGTCCCTGCGGTTGATCCCACTGTCGCTCATCGAGCTCCTCCTCTCAGTTCCCCGTCGACCCTCACGCTTGCTATGGCGAGGCCGATGCCACGTCGCGGCACCGGTCACCACGACCCGTGATCCCGAAAGACTCTCTCTAACGGGCTGATCCATATTTGAAATATGGTTTCAAGTACGACACTACAGCATTGCTCGTCGGCGCTGTCAAGCACCCGGGTCGCCGAAGAGGCATGATTCAGGCAGCGGGTTGACGGCTTACCGAGCGCGGGTGTACTCTCTCCATATGCAGTCTTATGATTCAAATACGAAACAGAGAGACCTGCCGGACGACGCTCACGGCCTCGCTCATCGTCCGGGTGCATCGGGGTCTCGCGGTCACCGGTCGACGGCGTCGTCGCAGAGCGACAGACCCGCTATCTCGTCACGCGTACCGCCCTTCGAAAAGCCCCTGCCGATCGCCAAGCGCACACGCTCGTACCTCCGCGAGGTCGGCCTCGGCTGATTGCCGTCCCGATCCACCGCAAAGGAGCCCAGAACCACATGAGCAAGACCAACACCGACGTGCACTCACGCTCGGCCGGCCGGCTCGGTGCAAGCAGCCAGAGCCGGCAGGGAACGACTGTGCGCGCGACGACGGCACAGGCGGTCGTGCGCTACCTCGCCGCCCAGTACAGCGTGCGCGACGGTCGCCGGCAGCGGCTGATCCCGGCGATGCTAGGCATCTTCGGGCACGGCAACGTGGCCGGCATCGGTCAGGCGCTCGACGAGTACCAGGCCGACCTCCCGTTCGTCCAGGGCCGCAACGAGCAGTCGCTGGTCCACATCGCGGCGGGCTACGCGAAGGCCAAGCGCCGCACGTCCGCCCTGGCCGTGACCGCGTCGATCGGTCCCGGCGCCGCGAACATGGTCACGGGCGCCGCGCTCGCGACGGTCAACCGCCTCCCGGTGCTGCTGTTCCCGGGCGACACCTACGCCACGCGGCGCCAGGGCCCGGTGCTGCAGCAGCTCGAGCATCCCACCGGCGGCGACGTCAGCGTCAACGACTGCTTCCGTCCGGTCGCGCGCTTCTTCGATCGCATCGCGCGCCCTGAGCAGCTGCTGACGGCGCTGCCCGAGGCGATGCGCGTGCTCACGAGCCCGACCGAGGCCGGCGCGGTAGTGATCGCGCTGCCGCAGGACATCCAGACCGAGGCCTACGACTACCCGACCGCGTTCTTCGCGCCGCGCGAGTGGGCGATCGCGCGGCCCGCGCCGCACCCCGACGACGTGACGGCGGTCGCGCGGCTGATCGCCGAGGCCGAGCAGCCGCTCATCATCGCCGGCGGCGGCGTCCTGTACTCCGAGGCCGAGGGTGAGCTGGCCGCGCTCGCCGAGCAGCTTGGAATCCCCGTCGTCGAGACCTTCGCCGGCAAGGGCGCCGTGGAGCAGGACGTCTGGTGGGCGCTGGGCGGCGTCGGCCTCGAGGGCAACCCGGCGGCGAACGCGCTGGCCGCCGACGCCGACCTCGTCGTGCACGTGGGGACGCGCCTGACCGACTTCACGACCGCCTCGCAGTCGCTCTTCCGCAACCCACGCGTGCGCTTCGCGTCGGTCAACGTCGTCGATCGCGACGCCCGCAAGCAGGGCGCCACGCCGCTGGTGGGCGACGCCAAGCTCGCGCTCGCCGCGCTGCGCGCCGCGACGCGCGAGGCCGGCGCCGCCCCGCGCGAGGCCTGGGGCGAACGCGTGCGCGCCGCCAAGCAGGAGTGGCTGCCCGTCCGAGCCGAGGCGCTGAGCCCCTCCGGCGCTTCGCCGATCAGCCAGGGCGAGCTGATCGGCGTGCTCAACGAGAGCGCGCGGCCCGGCGACACGATCATCGCGGCCGCCGGAAGCCCTCCCGGCGACCTGATGAAGGTCTGGGACGCGACCGGCGAGCGGCACTGCCATCTCGAGTTCGGCTTCTCGTGCATGGGCTACGAGCTGCCCGCCACGCTCGGCGTGCGCCTCGCCCAGCCCGACGGCGAGGTGATCGCGCTGATCGGCGACGGCACCTTCCTGATGCAGCCCTCCGAGCTGGCCACCGCGGCGCAGGAGCGTCTCAAGGTCACCGTGGTGATCTCCGACAACCACGGCTTCCAGGTCATCCGCCGCCTGCAGATGGCCACGAGCGGCCACCACTACGGCAACGAGATGCGCCACCGGGTCGGCCGGCTCGGCGAAGGTCCGCTCGAGGGCGACTACGTGCGGCTCGACCTGCTCTCGGTGGCGCGCGGGCTCGGCGCGACCGCCTACGCCGCCGCCACGCCGGACGAGGTCCGCGACGCGCTGAGGAGGTCCCGCGAGGACGCGGGCCCGGTGGTGATCGTGGTCCCGACCGCGCCGCACGCCAACCTGCCGCCGTCGGGTGCGTGGTGGGATGTCGCGCCCGCGGAGGTCTCGGGCCAGCCGTGGCTGCAGGAGAAGCGGCGCCAGTACGAGGCAGGGCTCGTGACGCAGCGGTGGCACGGATGAGCGCCCCGCTGCGAGACCGCCTGCGGGCCGGCGAGGCCACCGTGGGCACGTTCCTGAACCTCGGCTCGCCGCTGGCCGCCGAGGCGTGCGCGCTTGCCGGCTTCGACTGGCTGGTGGTCGACCTCGAACACGGCGCCGGCGGCGAGGACGCGCTGGTCGGTCAGCTCTTGGCGGCCGCAGCG
>CALAED010000201.1 GCA_937891035.1 uncultured Thermomonosporaceae bacterium
GGCGCCCTGATCCCCGACCAGCCGTCCGATGACATCCAAGTGACAAAGCCACCGGGCCGTCCGATCCAGGTCGGCGACGTCCTACTCAGACTCCCGGTCGGCCGCGTCGCCACGGGCAACCTATTCCCAAAGATCTCGATCCTGCGCCCCCACACCCAGACCTGGCACATCTTGATCCACGAACTGCGCGACCTCGAATCCTGGGTCCGCCGGATCGCCCTGCCGGTGCTGATCGCGGGCACCACCGACGTCTGCCCGCTGCCGCCCCACCTCGACATCACCGTCGGATACGCCAACATCCGCAAGGCGCTCACCGCAGCCGACCCCACTCCTGCTGCGGACCGCCTTAACCGGCTAATTCACGCCGAGATAGCACGCGAGAAACTTCCCGGCATCCTGGGCATGCATCCCCACGGTGCACCGCACGGCCAGGCCCTCACCGCATGGGCCGCCACACTCGGCGACGACGAAACAATCCAAAGATTCGAAAACCTGCACAGGCTCGAGTTAGACGATCTGGACATCGCCATCCGCAGTATGATCGACGAAGCACTGGGGCCAGACCAGCTCCACGAGCCCGGCCCGCACCCCGGGTGAACGCGCTCAGCCGCAGGCCCGGATGCGCCGGCAGTGATATCCCGCAGCAAAGTCCCAGCTCAGTGCGCGGAACCGAATTTCCGAGCGGCACAGTGCCACCTGGTCTGAGCTGGAGTTTCTGGCGCCGGCGGCTCTGGTGTTCGGCAGCGAGGCTGCAGGATGCGGCACTGTCGGTGTCTATGGCGCTACGTTTGGTGTATCTCGCTGTGGTGCGGGTGTTCGGGTGGATGGCTTTGCCGGCCCGCTCGGATACGGCCAAGGATGCCGAGATCTTGGTGTTGCGGCATCAGGTGGCGGTACTTGAGCGACAGGTGAACAGGCCGCGCATGTCGTGGGCGGACCGGGCCATGGTCTCGGCCCTGGTCCGGTTGCTGCCTACGGCCCACCGCAAGCGGATACGGCTGATCGTTTCGCCGCGGACGGTGTTGCGCTGGCACGCCTGGTTGGTCAAACGCCGCTGGACCTGCCCGCATCGTCGGCCCGGCCGACCCTATCGCACCGGGGCTGCGGGCGTTAGTGGTCGAGATGGCCCGGGACAACCCGACCTGGGGCTACCGCAGGATCTGCGGTGAACTCACCGGCCTTGGCTGTTCTTCATCGAGCCATGGCACCCGGCGAGTGCATCTGGCTGGCGTCACCGCCCACCCAACCGGAATCTGGGTGGCACAGCAAGCCCGTAACCTGCTCATGGACCTCGGCCAACGCGCCGAGGAGTTGCGGTTCTTGATCCGCGATCGAGACACCAAATTCACCGACGCTTTCGATGTGGTGTTCGCCTCCATCGGCGCCCGGATCATCACCACGCCGGTGCGCGCGCCACGGGCGAACGCAATCGCCGAACGCTGGATCGGCAGCGGTCCGCCGCGAATGCACCGACCGGATCCTCGTCACCGGCAACGCCACCTGCAGCATGTTCTCGCCGATACGTCGATCACTATGACGCCCACCGTCCACACCGAATCCTGGCTCAACGGCCGCCGAATGGGCGGAATTGCCCGGATCCGCCAAGCGGCAATCGGGTCCTGCGGCGTGATCGACTCGGCGGACTCATCCACGAATACGCCCAGGTCGCATGAGGTGACATCGTTTTCGGCACCCACACGCGGCGGTGGGCACGCTTGAGCGCGTCGCTGATCTGGCCGATGGTCAGCCTGGCTGCGGAGGCGGGGGTCGGGGACCTTGGTCAACAGCTCCAGGTGTCACCAGTGGTCAGATTCTCGAACGCCGCCAGCGCGGCGGGGAAGTCCTCGCGCAGCGTGTGCCGCAGCTGAGTATGGCGGGTCCGCTCCCAGATCATCGTCTTGTGGATCCGGGTGACGATCTTGAGCGCCTCGGCCTGTGGGCTGTCCCGGCGACGCGGCGGAGCTGGTGGGAGCGGCGAGCCGAGCGTGGGCCAGGCGTCGACCGGTCTCGTCCTGGACCTCGATGTCGTGAGGGTCTTCGGCCCAGTCATTGCCCACGAACAGCCGCAACGTCTCTCCTGGCCGGTCGCCGACCGGGTCGTCTTCATAGCCGGCCGCGTCATCGTCGAGCAGGGCCCGCGCGCTCAGGTGATCGGCAACCCGTCGCACGAGCGCACCCGCGCCTTCCTGCCCCGCGTGCTCAATCCAGCCACGGCGGACGATTTCGACTGACCCACTTTTGCAAGAGGACCGGACGATCCGGCGCGGCCTATCATGGTCACGCTTATTCACCCCATCCAAGCAGTTGAGTGTACCATTTTATCGTGTACCCAGCCGTATCCGGTGTTTGCCAATCAGGAGCTTCTCCGCGCACGGACGTTTGATGGGGCCAAGGAGCATGGAATGAGAAACCTGGTATCGCGCATCGGCTTGGCCGACGTGCTCGGCGAACTGCGCAATGAACTTGCCGAGGCGCAGGCAACTGGAGCAGGCCAGACTATGCGATTCGAGATCCAGGAGGCCGAACTCGAGTTCACCGTCGAGATCAGCAGGGAGGCGAAGCCGGGCGCAAAGGTGAAGTTCAATGTCATCACCATTGGGGCATTCGAGGCGGGTGTCGATACCATGGTCGGCGACGCGACAACCCACCGGATCACTCTCAGGCTCGGCGTTGTAGACGAGCAGACGGGGCAGCGGGCCAAGGTGGGCGAAAGCCGCCATGACACCTGGACTGAATAATGGAGGCCCGTCATCTCGCCGACATTCGTGCCGGCACGCTCGATGAGGTGCGCAGAGCAGGCTCGGGATACCGGATCGGCGACACCTTGGTCCTCACCGCCGGCCACACCGTTACCGACGATGATGGATCGCCGCTCGAACGGATCGAGGTTCGGCTTGGTCACCCGGCGCACGCGGCGCCGAGCCGGGTGCGAGCGCGCCGGGTTTGGTCGGCGATCGACGGCCGCGATATCGCCCTGCTGCGCATCGAGCCGAGACCTGGCGATCCGCCGCTTCCTGACTATGCCGACCCGCCGGTGCCCTGGGGACGGCTGAGCGGGAGCCGCCGCGTGACCTACACCGGGCTCGGCTTTCCCACCTTCGCCGCGTACGAAGAGGACGGTCGTGTCGTCGA
>CALAED010000202.1 GCA_937891035.1 uncultured Thermomonosporaceae bacterium
CCGCCGTTCTCGATGTTGCGGGCGGCGCCGAGGAAGCGCCGCGGCGGGTGGATCGCGGTCGTGGCCACCCCGCCGGCGAGGATGCGGCTGCTGTTCGGGGCGAGCAGGTTGTACGCGCGGCCGAGCCGGGTGATGCCGTCGAGCAGCACGACCACGTCGTGTCCGAGCTCGACCAGGCGTTTGGCCCGTTCGATGGCCAACTCTGCGACGGCGGCGTGGTCGGCCGCGGGCCGGTCGAACGTGGAGTGCGCGACCTCCGCGGCGGCCGGCACCGTCCGCTGGAAGTCGGTGACCTCCTCCGGGCGCTCGTCGACGAGGACCACCATGAGGTGGCACTCGGGGTTGTTCTTGGTGATCGCGGCGGCGATCGCCTGCAGCACCATCGTCTTGCCGGCCTTCGGCGGCGAGACGATCAGGCCGCGCTGGCCTTTGCCGATGGGGCTGATCAGGTCGATGATCCGGGTGATCGTCGAGTCGCTTTCCAGCCGCAGTCGTTCCTGCGGGTAAAGCGGAGTCAGTTCGCCGAACTCCGGCCGGTCCCGCCCGGGCGGGACGCCGTTGACGGCGTCGACCCGGATCAGGGACGCGTGCTTTTCGCGCCGGCCGGAGCGCGGCGGCCGGGCCGCCCCTTCGACGGCGTCGCCCATCCGCAGGCCGCTCTTGCGGATCTGCGCGGCGGGCACGTGCACGTCCCCGTGCGCGGGCAGATAGCCTTCGGTGCGCACGAATCCGTGGCCGTCGGTGATCTGCAGGATGCCGGCGACCGGGACGAGCCCGCCATCGCCCTGTTCGGGCTCGGTACTGGCCACCGCATCGGTGGTTATGGTCATGTGGGGAGTTCCTTTCCCTAAGTTTGTCGAATGGATATGGCGCAGGGGGTTTGGTCGTCCGGGGGCGCCGAGGCGCGGCGCGACCTTCCACGGATGCGGCTCGCGCGAACCAAGCCGTTGGCTTGCCGGTTCAGCGCGTGGCCAGATCGAAATCGGAGAAGTCCACGGCTCTAACAGGCCGGACTGGAAAAAGGCATCCTCACCGGCCCCAGCCGGGAGCAAGCAATGCCATACCCACCATACGCGATCTCAACCGCGGCCATCCGTTCGGTCCACGCCGCCCTGATCCCTGGTCAAGCCGTGGCACCGATTGAGCAGTGCCGGCCGCCGGGGCGGCGGCTGCTGAAGTATGCGGCACCATGAGACCGAGACCGACCTGCGCGAACAGTTCCAGCAGCTCCAGGCGACCGGGGCAGGCTGGCCCGTCGCGTCAGCGCCGAGCTTCATCGGACGAGGACGCGCGCGTCCGCGGCGCCCGAGAGCAAGACGCGGCCGCCCGGCCGTGGCGGGGTGGCCGCGTCAACCTGTGACGCGCCCCCGGCGGCGGGTCACGACCACGGCAGCCGCACCGGCGCACGCGGGATGTCGCCGCGCAGCAGCCGGGTGAGCAGATCGGCGAGCCCGACGGGATAGACGAGCGTGCTGGTGACGCGCAGCTCATCGACCGTCCACCAGCGATGTTCGAGCAGGTCGCGCCGCTCGAACTCGTCTTGCCCCGACAGGTCCACGTGGTCGGTGGCCACTCGGGCGAAGAAGAACCAGTTCTTCTCGGCGCGCGAGACGCCGTCCACCGACCACTCGCCGAAGTCGAAGGCCACCGCCCGGTCGAGGCTGACGACGAGTCCCGTCTCCTCGCGCAGCTCACGGACCGCCGTCTCGACCGGCGTCTCGCCCGGATCGATCCCGCCGCCCGGGGTCAGCCACCCGTCCTGCGACCAGGGCGCCGGGAGCGGATGCCGGAACAGCAGCACTCGGTCATCGGGCCCGACCAAGATCACCCGGGCCGTGTCCCGCCGAACCACCTCGCTCACGAGCTCACCCTAAGGCCCGCCGGACGGAACGCGCGGCGGCGTCCGTCAGCAGGAACAGCCGCAGAAATGACAGCGATCGCGGGCGATCACGGAACGCCCGCGAGGCCGTCCTGGCGGGTGCGGCCTACGTAGAGGCCGCGGGCGCGGTAGAAGGTGTCCGCGGTCGGGCCCGGCGAGCCGGCCGAGCCCTCCATCTGCAGGTTGATGATGATCCACATGGGTTTGCCGACGAAGCCGCGCGCGTGGTGGACCGCCTTCCACACGCCGTCCAGGTAGTAGTGGATGTCCACGTCGGTGGCGTTCACCTTGGTGATCCACGCGCGGTAGCCGTGCCAGGTGCTGCCCGGTGACGAGACGCCGATGACCGTACTGTCCACGTCCGAGGGCGTGCGGAAGGTGTTAAACCAGTTGTTGGAGTTGCCCTTGAACTCCAGGATGTCGCTTTCGGGTGGCCAGCTGTTGACGCCGGTCAGCCAGAACGCCGGCCAGGTGCCGCGCGTGGACGGCGCCTGGAACTCCCCTTTGACCTCGTAGTTGGGGAACTGGTCCGTGACGACGACGTGCTCTTTGGCGTGGACGGCGCCCGAGTGGTAGCGGATCGGCAGATGGGGCGGGGCGCTGCTGGTGCCCTCGTCCCAGGAGATGCGCGCCGCTCGCAGGGTGAGGACGCCGCCGGCCAGCGACACGTGGTTGTGGTCGCCGGCGCTGCCGTACATGCGGGCGGTGCCGTTGTGGTCGGAGCCCCAGGGGTAGCGGTAGGCCCACTCCGCCTCGAAGGCGCCGTAGCCGGAGAAGGCGCTGGGGCCGATCATCGTTTCCCATGTCGCGGCGCGGGCCGGTCCTGGGCCGGCCAGCGAGGCGAGCAGCAGTGCGGCGACGCACACCGCGAGACGTTTGCGCATCGGTCCTCCCGGTGTCGTACGGGTAACGCGGGAGGATCTCCGATCCGCAGGGCGATGTCCAGTTTGTCCCGTTCGGGCGACGGTTGACCTGCGAGATGAGCGGGAAAGCGGTGAAAATCGATCAAGCGTTCCAGACCGCGCGTACCTCGTCCGCGGCCGCCGCCGACTGCGCCCGGCCGGCCCGGAAGGCGGGCTGCCACAGCGCCGGGTCGAGGACGTTCACCCCGAACACCTCGATGGCGCCCTGGTCGGGTCCGATCGCGGCGACCCGCGCGGCGCCGAGCTCACGCAGCTCAGCCGCCAAGACCGTACGGGGGGAGACGTGGGCCATCGGCTCGAGGATGACCACGGCCGACGCGCCCTTGGCGAGGTCGGCGTTCGTGATCGACCGGGTCCCGCCGTCCATGTAGCGGCGGCCGTTGATGTCGATCGGCGGGAACACGCACGGTACGCAGCAACTCGCCATCACGGCGTCCGGCAGCGGAACGCCCGAGTCGCGGTCCCAGACGACGAAGGCGCCGTCGGCGGTGTCGACGGCGGTGACGAGCAGCGGCCTGGCCGGCCACTCCCGGCGGGGCAACCGGAGCCCGATGTCGGCGAGCCCCCTACGCGCCCCGGCGACCTTGGCCTCCAGCGCCAGCTTGCCCACCTGTACGCGGGCGTCCTGCGGGGTGATGCCCGGGTCGAAGAGGATGGCGAACGCGTTCAGCACGGCGTCCATGTCGACCGGGTCGCTCGGCCGGTCGGCGGCGCTCTCGCCGGAGAGCCCTTCGATCGCCTCGGCCACGTCCACGCCATGCGCGACGAAGCTGCCGACGATCGAGCCCGCCGAGGTCCCGATGATCAGGTCGGCCGTGGTGAGATCCACCCCGGCTTCCTTGAGCCCGGCGAGCATGCCCGCCTCCCACGCGACGCCCGCGATGCCACCGCCGCCGAGGACCAGGGCCCGCCCGCTTACGTCGACCGCCATGCCGTTGCTCCTGTCTGTTTCCTTCCCCCGGCGCTCTCACATGTTCGCGGCTTTGGAGGGGCGCGTCCATGCCATTCGATCGGCCGCGAGAAGAAGAGATGACGCACTGTGATCGGCTGCTAGCATGCGGGCGGCGAACCGTTATTGGTGCGGCAAAAGGGGCAGGAGGGCGGGCGGTGACGGATTTCGGCGCGGTCGGCGAGGGGCTCGAGCGCATCCTGCGCGATGCGGAGAGCGGGATGCCCAAGGTCGCGCAGATGCGTGAACGCATCGACGGGCTGGTCGGCAAGGGCGAGGCGGCCGACGGTCGGATCACCGCGGAATTCACCAGCGCGGGCGGTCTTTCCGCGCTCGAGTTGGATCCGCGCGTGCTGCGTCTGCCGACGGCGGAATTGAGCCAGGCGATCAGGGCCGCGGTCAACGCGGCGTCCAAGGATTTTCAAGAGCAGCTCACTCGGGTGAGCGGAGAGCTTTTCCGCGGCGACACCTCCTCGGCCACCACCACCGGGCCGCTCGGCCCGCGGGACGCCGAGCCGTTCCGAGACGCGGCGGCGGCCCTCGGCCGGCTGGACAAGATGGGCAATGCCTTCGCCGGGCAGATGAAGGAACTGCTGCGCGAGCTCACCGTCCAGCAGCAGCGCGCCAAAGAGGCCGCCGAGCACTATCGCGATCAAGGCCAGCGGCCGGCTTCTTGAGCGGGGCCGCCACCCGGCCGCGGCCGACGCGGCGACCCGCCGGCTACCGTCCGTACGGCGGCGCGTCCCGCGGCGGCGGCCGATGCACCGGTGGGCCCTGAGGCGGTGGTGCCGGTGGCGGTGGCGCCGGGTATCGCCCCGCCAGAGGGTTCGGCGGCGGCGCCTCGGTGACCCCCATGCGGCGACGCAGCAGCCGGACGATGAACGGCAGCGCGAGCCGCGCGGGCGGCGACATCGACCGCCCCATCGAGTCGTGGACCGATTGCTCGAAACGAGGCGACTCGAGCGGCACCGGCTCGCCGCGCGCCGGTCCTCCAGGCGGGTAGCCCTGCCCCGGCGGCGGGGCCGCAGCGTACGACGGTGGCGGTGGCGGTGGACCTCCGGCCGGCCGGCGACCGCGGCGCCACGCGACGATCGGCAGCACCATCTCGATCACCCCGCCGAGGGCCAATGCGGCGGCGCTGAAGGACAGCAGCCCGGCGTCGATCTCGTCGGTGAACTCCGGGGGATCCGAACCGCGCGGGTCGTGGCGTACTTTGACGGTTGAGCCTTCGGGACGCGGGCGGGCGCCGTTCACCGTATGGGCCTGGTCGGGGCAGGCGAGCTCATGCGCGTAGAAGACGACCGTGCGCCGGCCGGTCGGGCGGCCGTCGGCGTCCCGTGTGGTCTCGGTTGTGACCCTCCGCTGGACTCCCTGCACCTGGCAGTCGGCGGTCTCGCCCCACAGGCTCTTCGCGAGCGTCTCGGCGCCCGTCATCACGCCGACGACCATGACGAGACCGCCGAACAGGGAGCCGAGGATCACCGCTACCGTGCCCTTGCCGCGCAGCACGTGGCACCCGGCGCCCACGCACGCGACGCCCAGCAAGGACAGCACGAAGAACAGGTCGGAGACGAACATCACGCCCGCGGCGGCGGGCACCTGGGTGAGCCAGCCGGCGGCGACGAGCACCCAGCCGCCGCGCGCCGACGATCGGCGGAGGTGGTACGCGGGCTCGGTCATGTCTGCGGTGCTCCCTGGTGCTCCCTACTTGACCTCGCCCGTTTCCTTGATCGGCTGTCCGCCCTTGTAGGTGGGGCCGAGGTTGATCTTGCCGCTGTCGAACCGGGGATGCCCGTCGTCGACGCCGATCCGTACTTCGCCGTCCTGCTTGCCCCCCACGCCGCTGCGCAGGTTCTCGTAGCCATAGTTCTCGCCGACGTAGACCGTGTCCCCGCCGTCCGCGGTGCGCTCCCAGCCGACCTTTCCGCCGACGGTGTGCGCGCCGTGCTGGACCTTGGCCTCCCCTTCGACGCCCTGCAGGCCCTGGTCGCCGTACTTGACGTGGCCGCCGGCCGTCACCGTGTTGCCGCCGCCGGTCATGACGGTCGCGGTGCCGCCGACGTTCCAGGTGTGGTCCTTGTCGCGGTCGGCGTCGAGGTCGACCGCCTTCAGCGGGATGCCCCTGGATGTGCCTTGCGGCGAGGCGCCGAGGTCATCGGCCCGGTTGACGTAGGCGAGCCCGGCGTTGGCGGTGTTTTGCGCCAGGTTGGCGAGCGCGGCGGCCGACCCGGTCGCCTGGGCCTGGACGAAGTCGCCGAGCGCGGCGTCGTTGCCCTTGAAGTGCTGGACGAGTGCGCTCAGCGCGGCGCCGCCCTGGAACACCGCCGCCACGCCCGTCGCCGCGCCGGCCAGGATCGCGGTGGCGCCGATCGTGATCTCGACGCAGGTGGCGGCGATCGCGAGGCACTCGGCGTAGACCGGCCCGCCCACCACGCTGGCCAGCGCGGCGGCCGCGACCACCGACAACGCGGCGATGAAGGTGCCCATGGCGACCGCGAACACGGCGTACACGAACAGTGCGTAGGCGAACACGGTCAGCGCGATGCCGACCGCGAGGCAGAACGTGGACATGACCTCGAGCTGGGCGCAGAATTCCGTGACCTTCTGCTCGTAGGCGGTCCTGTCGTCGGCCGACCAGTCGTCGGTCGGGATGGCCGCCACGGCCTGCCGTAACTCGATGCCCGTCTGCCGCAGCTGCTGCGCGGTGTCCCGCCAGGCCTGACCGGCCTTGTCGATGTTGACCGGGTTGCCCTTGCACAGCTTGAACTGATAATTGATCCACATCGCCGGCGGCAGGACGAACATCGACACGCCTGTCTCTTTTTGGGCGATGGTCATCATCGAGTCGGCGGCGCCGAGCGCGCTGATCGTCGTGCTCATCGTCTGCGTTCCCCTTAGACCGTTCCCTGAGATCCGCTGAGATCCGTTGACCCTCAGGCCGGCCGGACGGTGCTGTGCTGTTCGGCGGATCGGTAGGTCTTG
>CALAED010000203.1 GCA_937891035.1 uncultured Thermomonosporaceae bacterium
GTCGATCCCGCCACCGTACGGTCCTGGTACGAGGCGTTCGTCACCGCCATCTCCGACATCACGGCGGGCCGGGCGGACAAGAATGAGCCCCCGCACGAAACCGGGCGGCCGGCGCACGAGCGCGCCTACGCGCGGCTGCGGGCCGCCGTCACGGCCGCCATCGCCCCCGCGGCACCCGGCGCTGGGGCCGGCGCCGTGGCCGAGCCGTCGCCGCTGGTGCTCGCGGCGCGGGAGCTGCCGCCGGCCGACGTGGTCGCGAACGCAGCCGTGCTCATGTTCGGCGGGATCGACACCACGGAGGGGATGATCACCAACACGGTGCTGCACCTGCTCGGCCATCCCGCCCAGCTCGCCCTCGTCCGGGCCGAGCCCGCGCTGGTGGCCGGCGCGATCGAAGAGTCGCTGCGGCTGGAGCCGCCGGCCTGCGTCGTCGACCGCTACGCCACCCGCGACATCGAGCTCGGCGGGGCCTCGATCAGGGCCGGCGACCTGGTCCGCGTCTCCCTCGCCGGCGCAGGCCGCGACCCGGCGGTCTTCCCCGACCCGGACCGCTACGACGTGCGCCGTGCCGGCCTCGGCGGGCAGCTGGCCTTCGCCCACGGACCGCACTTTTGCTTCGGCGCCCCGCTGGCCCGCCTCGAGACGCACACGGTCATCACCGCGCTGCTCGAGCGGCTGCCCGGGCTCGGCCTCGATCCCGCCCGCCGCCACGCCCCGCGCGGCCTGGTCTTCCGCAAACCGGCGGCGCTGTATGTCCGGTGGGACCCGGCCTGAGCGGCGGTCTGACCGGGCCGGCGACGCCCGCTGGACAGGGGCGGGGCGGATCTGAATACTCCAAATATGGACGGACAGCCCGCATACCCGGTGCGGGCATCCGACGGTGAGCGCGACCGCGTGCTCCGCGCCCTCAGCGACCGGGTCGCCGAGGGCCGCATGTCGACCGACACCTTCGAGCGGCGCGTCGATCAGGTGCTGCGTGCGCACAGCCGCACCGAGCTCAACGACCTCATGCGGGACCTGCCGCCGCGCGGCCGGCTCATCTCCGCGCTGACCGGCGTCGTCGCATCGGTGTCCGCCGCGACGGCGCAGCTCGGCGCCGCCTGGCGGACGCCGCGGCTGCCGCGTTTCGTGCTGCCGCCGGCCGAGCCGACCCGCATCCTGATCGGGCGGGCGCCCGGCTGCCACTTCGTGCTCACCGATCTGACCGTGTCGCGTTTCCACGCCGAGCTGTACCGGTCCGAGGCGGACGATAGGTGGCTGATCTGCGACCTGGGGTCGATGAACGGCACTCGCGTCAACGGCTGGCGGCTGACCGGCCCGACGCCGCTGCGGCCCGGCGACCAGGTCGGGTTCGGCAACCTGACGTTCGTCGTGGCCCCCGCGGCGCACGCCTAGCCGGGGCGTCATGCATCGTCCGCCCGCTCATCTGACCAACCTTGATCTCAACCTGCTGGTGGCGCTGCGCGAGCTGATCAGGGAGCGCAACGTCACGCGGGCGGCCGAGCGCATCGGCGTGACGCAGCCGGCGGCCAGCGCCGCCCTCGCCCGGCTACGCCGGCACTTCGACGACGAACTGCTCGCCCGCACCGGCGGCGGCAAGGACGGCAGGGGCGGCCGCGGCGGCTATGAACTCACCCCGCTCGCCGCGCAGCTGGCCGAGCAGGTCGAGGCGGTCTGCGCCGCGGCCGAGCGGCTGTTCGCGACCGGCACCGACTTCGATCCGGCCACGTCGGGCCGCGAGTTCACCCTCTTGATGGCCGACTACACCATCGCGGTCATGGGCGAACGGCTGTCCCGCCTGCTCGAGGCCAGGGCGCCGCGGGTCAAGCTGCACGTCAAGCTGGTCAGGGAGTCGCTGGCGGCCGGCCTCGCCGACACCATCCGTTCGATCGACGGCATCGTGGCCCCGCCGGTAAACCTGCTGCGCACACCGGACATCAAGTCCGCCAAGCTCTTCCAGGACCGGTGGGTGTGCGTGGTGTCGGCCAAGAACCAGGTGCTCGACACCGACGCCCTGACCGTCGCCGACCTCGCCCGGCTGGACTGGGTCGCGCCGTTCCATCCCAACCATCCCTATCCGTCCGCCGCGCCCATCACGCGGCAGCTGGCGCTGCTGGGCATCCGCCCCCGGCTCGCCGTGCGGGTAGAGAGCTATCAGGCCGTGCCACAGTTCGTCGCCGGCACCGATCGGATCGCGCTCATGCAAGAGCGGCTGGTCGCTCAGCTCACCGAGCGGCTCGGCCTCAGGGCGCTCGAGCCGCCGATCGAACTTGAGCCGATCATCGAGACGCTGTGGTGGCACGAAGACCATGACCACGACCCGGCGCACGCGTGGCTGCGCAGGCTCGTCGTCGAGGCGGCGGGAAGCCTGCGGCCCGGTTAGGGCGAGCCACGGGGCCGCCGACTCGCCCGCAAACTGTCATAACTGGCATTTATGGCTAATAGCTCTTTTCTCTATTTCCAGTGCGATAACGCAGTTCGTAACATGCCCGCATCGTCCCTGAACACGCCGGCTTTTTCCGGAACGGCCGGGACGGCCATCGAGGAGGGTCATGCCGCATCCGCTCACGGAGCTGAAGATCGAGACCGTCATCAAGCCGGCGGGCGGCACCCCCGCGCACGAGCTCACCGCCGACGTGTGCGTCGTCGGGGCGGGGATCGCGGGAACGTCGGCGGCGATCGAGTCGGCCCGGCTGGGCCGCGACGTCATCTTGGTGGACGCGCTGCCGGTGCTCGGCGGCCAGATGGTCAACTCCCTGATCGGGCTGTTCGCCGGGGTGTTCGGCAACGCGCCGGAATACCGGCAGCTCACCCACGGCATCTTCGACGAGATCTTCGCCGACCTCGGCGCGCTCGGCCCGGGCCACCTGCACTTCACCAAGCACCATACGTGCATCGTGCATTTCGACGAGGTCGCGCTCGGCCGGTGGGTGGAACGGCGGGTCCGCGAGCTGGGCGTTCGCGTCATCCTCGGCGCCGTCATCCGGCACGTCGAGGTCGCCGACGGACGGATCCGCACGGTCTCACTGGCCTCCCGGTACGGCGACGTCACGGTCGCCGCGACCGGCTTCGTCGACGCGTCGGGCGACGCCGCGCTGGCCTGGGAGGCCGGGCTGCCGTGCTGGCTGCCCGAGCGGCCCATCTACGGCTCACAACAGGCGATCATCGAGTTCGTCGACGAAGACCACACGCCCGACCGGCAGGAGATGGCGACGCGGCTGGCCGAACGCCACACGGCCTACGGGCTGACCCGCCAGGACGGGCTGGCCTTCTTCTTCCCCGGCCGCGGCACCGCCGTGCTGAACATGACCCATATCGAGGCGCCGCTCGACCCCGTAGCGGCCTCGGACGCCCAACTCGACGGGCGCACCCAGGCCGACCGCGCGCTGGAGTTCCTGCGCGCCGAATATCCCAAGGCGTTCGCGAACGCGCGGATGCGGGGGTACGGCTTCCCCGGGCGGCGGCAGACCCGCTGGATCAAGGCCCGGCACCAGCTGACGGCCGACGAGGTGCGGTCGGGCACCCCGTTCGACGACGCGGTCGCGCGGACGGCGTGGCCGATCGAGTTGCACGACCGGGTCACCGGGTATGTGTGGGAGACCTTCGACGCCGACCACGTGCACTACGTACCGCTGCGTTCCATGACCCCCCCGGACGTGCACAACCTCCTCGCCGCCGGTCGCTGCGTCGACGGCGACCCCGCCGCGCTGTCCAGCGTCCGCGTGATGGGCCCGTGCGCGGCCATGGGCGCCGGCGCCGCGCACGCGCTCGAGCTGGCCGGCAAGGGCAGCGTGCACGACATCGACCTCACCGAGCTGCGGGAGCGGCTGCGGCCCAATCTGGAGGACTGAAGACGTCCACTCAACGGCCCCACCGGCCACGACGGAGGAGGAACAGATGGGGAGCAACAGCAGGGCGGGGGGCGACATCGGCGGCCGGGCGCATCAGTTGAGCCGCCGCGGGTTCTTGGGCAACGCGGCCGGCGCGGTCGTCGCCTCCGGCGTCGCCGGGTCGCTGCTGGCCGCCTGCGGCGGCGAGGAGGCGACGGGGGGAAGCGGCGCCGCGGGCGGCTCGGGCACCGACAAGATCACCTTCCTCACCATCATTCCGCTCAACCTCGGCTTCATCTCCGAGGTGCTCGGCGACGTCAACGGCCGGTTCAAACAGCAGGGCCTGGAAGTCACCATTCAGTCCACCCGTGGCTCGGCGCAGGCGCTGCAGTCGATCCTGCAGGGCAGCGCGCTGCTCACCCGGGCCGGCGCCATCGAGACGGTGCAGCACAACGCCCAGGCCGGCGCGCCGCTGGTGAACATCGGCATGCAGTGGCGCAAGGCCCCGATCGCCCTCGTGTCGGCGCCGGAGCGCCCGATGCGGGTGCCGGCCGACTGGCGGGGCAGGAAGGTCGGGCTGCCGTCCAAGGGCGGCACCAGTGAGATCATCTTCAATCTCATGCTCGCCTCGCAGGGCGTGCCGATCGACAGCGTGCAACGGCAGGTCACCGGCTTTTCCGTCGGCACCTATGACCTGGTCAAAAAGGGCCGCGTCAACGGCTATGTGATCGGCTCGGTCGAGCAGGTGCTCATCAAGCTGCAACAGCCGGACGCCGTGGTCGTCGACCCGTCGACATGGGTCGAAGAAGGCCAGCCCTACCTCACCTCCCAGCGCCAGCTGGCCGAAAAGCGCGACCAGCTGAAGGCGTACATGACCGTGGTGAAGGCCACGATGGACGACGTCCTCAACGACCGCGAGAAGAACTACGCGACCATCATCGCGGCCGTGCGCAAGAAGTACGACTTCGAGGAGCTCAAGGACGACAAGATCGCGCAGGGCGTCATCGACGGCCAGGTGAAGGCGTGGTCGCACGGCGGCGCGCAGCCCGATCTGAAGACCGTGCAGCGAAACTGGCAAAAGGTCTACGACCAACTGGTCCGCGCCAAGATCGTCGAGGGCGGCAAGAATCCGCAGGAATGGTTCACCAACGATCTCGTGACCTAGGCGGTGACCCGAATCATGAGAAAAACCT
>CALAED010000204.1 GCA_937891035.1 uncultured Thermomonosporaceae bacterium
TACGACCCGCGCTTCCTGTTCACCTGGCCGAGCGCGAAGTCCGCGGTGATGGGGCCGCAACAGCTCGCGGGCGTGCTGTCCATCGTGGCGCGCCAGGCGGCGCAGGCCCGCGGACAGGCCTACGACGAGGAGCAGGACGCGGCGATGCGCGAGATGGTCGAAAACCAGATCGAGGCGGAGTCGCTGCCGTTCTTCCTGTCCGGCCGCCTCTACGACGACGGCGTCATCGACCCACGCGACACCCGCACCGTTCTTGGGCTGTGCCTCTCGGTGATCCACAACGCGCCCGTGGAAGGTGTCCACGGCGGCTTCGGCGTCTTCCGGATGTGATCATGATCAACTCTGTGCTGGTCGCGAACCGCGGCGAGATCGCCCGGCGGGTCTTCCGTACCTGCGCCGAGCTCGGCCTTTCGACCGTCGCCGTGTTCTCAGACGCCGACGGCGACGGCGCGCTGCCGCACGTGACCGAGGCCGATGCGGCCGTACGGCTGCCCGGCTCGGCGCCGGCCGAGACGTATCTGCGCGGCGATCTGCTGGTGTCGGCCGCCCGGGCGGCCGGGGCCGACGCGATCCACCCCGGGTACGGATTCTTGTCCGAGAGCGCCGATTTCGCCCGCGCCGTGCTCGACGCCGGGCTGATCTGGATCGGCCCGCCGCCCGCCGCGATCGCGGCCATGGGCTCGAAGACCGCGGCAAAGAAGCTCATGGCCGACGCGGGCGTGCCGGTGCTCCCCGAACTCGATGCGGAGACCGCGGCGCGATCCGACCTTCCTCTCATGGTGAAGGCGGCGGCCGGGGGCGGCGGCCGCGGCATGCGGATCGTCCGCACCCTCGACGACCTGCCGGGCGCGGTCGCCGCCGCCCGCCGGGAGGCGGCGTCGGCGTTCGGCGACCCGGCCGTGTTCTGCGAGCCGCTCGTCGAAGGCGGCCGGCACATCGAGGTCCAGATCCTCGCCGACCGGCACGGCACCGTCTGGACGCTGGGGGAGCGCGAGTGCTCGATCCAGCGCCGCCACCAGAAGATCATCGAGACGGCGCCGTCCCCGGCCGTGTCGCCCCGGCTGCGCGCCGACCTGTGCGAGGCCGCCGCCATCGCCGCCACGACGATCGGGTACGAGGGAGCGGGCACCGTGGAGTTCCTGCTCCGTCCCGACGGCCGGTTCTACTTCCTTGAGGTCAACACCCGGCTCCAGGTTGAGCATCCGGTCACCGAGTGCGTGTACGGCGTCGACCTGGTCCGCCTGCAGATCGAGATCGCCGAGGGCGCCAAGCTGCCCGAGCGCCCGCCCGAGCCGCGCGGGCACGCGATCGAGGCCAGGCTGTACGCCGAGGATCCGGCACAGGACTGGCGGCCGGCCACCGGCCGCCTGCACACCTTCGAGGTGCCGGGCGTCGACGCCGAGTTCCGCGTGCCCGCGTCGTACGGCCTCCGCCTCGACTCCGGGGTCGCGGCCGGCAGCGAGATCGGCGTTCACTACGATTCCATGCTCGCCAAGGTCATCGCGTGGGCGCCGAGCCGCGCGGCGGCCGCCCGCCGGCTCGCCGCGGCGCTGCGCCGGGCCCGGCTGCACGGCGTCACGACCAACCGCGACCTGCTCGTCCGCGTGCTCACCGACGACGACTTTCGCGCCGGCGACACCACGACCGACTATCTGGAGCGCCGCCGGCCGGCCGGCGGACCGCCGGGCGGCCTCGTGGCGCCGCTGGCCGACGCGGCGGCGGTGCGGCTGTCCGCGCTCGCGGCCGCGCTGGCCGAGGCCGCGGCGAACCGGGCCGCGGCCCCGGTGCTGGGCGGACTGCCCGCCGGCTGGCGGAACGTGCCGTCCCAGCCGGAGCGCAAGGCCTACGCCGGGCCCGCCGGCGACATCGAGGTGACCTATCGGTTCACGCGGACCGGTCCGCGCTTCGACGACCACCCCGATGTCAGCCACATCCGTACGACGACGCCGCACCGGCGCGCCTCCGGCCGCCGCGACCACGAGGTCACGCTGGAGATCGCCGGAGTCCGCCGGGTCTTTTCCGTCCGCCTCGTCGGAGCGGATCCTCCCGATGTGCCCGGCGCGCCCGGTGACGTTGTGGGCGGACGCGACGTCTTCGTCGACTCCGGGCTCGGCGCGGTCGCGCTGCGCGCCTTGCCCCGGTTCGCCGACCCGGAGGATCTGGTGCCGCCCGGCTCGTTGCTGGCGCCGCTGCCGGGCACGGTCGTCCGCGTCCTGGCGGAACGCGGCGCCGCCGTGACGGCCGGCCAGCCCCTCGTCGTCCTCGAGGCGATGAAGATGGAACACCGCATCGCCGCCGCCACGTCGGGCGTCGTGGCTGAGCTGAACGTCACCGCCGGCCAGCAGGTCGAGTCCGGGACGACCCTCGCCGTCATCGTCCCGCCGTCGTGACCTGGGCGTGACCTAACGGACGTGGCCGAGGAGCGCGTCGAGCTGGCGGCCGAGCGGCTCGGCGCCGAGCCGGTTGTCGACGGCGATGTGCGGTACGGGGGGCGCCTGGCCGGGCCGTATCGCCGCGGTGAACTCGCCGAAGCCGGCCAGTTTGCCGGCGTCGCGGCTGAGGCCGCGCGCCCGCAGCCGGTGTCGCAGGGTGTCGGCGTCCGTGCGGATCCAGACCAGGTGCACCGGCGGCCCGCCGAGGTCGGCCGCCCACGCTCGCCAGCGTGCCATGGAGTGGATCTGCCCGGTGAAGGGCGCGCTGAGCAGCACGGGACAGCCATGCGATCGGATCTGCCTGGCCGTGGCCGTCATCCCGCCGTACTCGTGCCGTTTGACGTGCCGGTCGTACCACGGGCCTTCGCGTTCACCGGGCGGCCGCCCGGCCCACTCGAGCGTCGCGGCGACGAACGAGCCGTACATGGTGTCCTTGTCGAGCAGCGCCGGGACCGGGCGCAGCCGCGCGAGCAGCAGCTCGGCGACCGTGGTCTTGCCGCTGCCCGGCGGACCGGCGACGACCCACAGCGGCGCGCTCGTCATGTCGTCATCGCTCGTTATCGTCATCGCCATCGCCATCGCCATCGCATCGTCGTCATGCGGGGATCCGCACGGTCCGCGTGGCCAGCCGGGCGATGGCCGGTGCGTCCACGGCATGGCCGAGCCCCGGCTCGGTGAACGGCACCGCCAGCACGCCGCCGCTCGCGCGCACCGGGGGCGTGACGAAGACCGGGCCACCGGCGATCTCGCCGACGTCGCTTGGCAGGGTGCAGCCCGGTAGGCCGGCGACGGCGATCGCCGCTGCCTGCCCGATGCCGAACGCGCCGGCCCCGCCGCACCACACGTCCCAGCCGGCGGCATAGGCCCGGTCGTGCCCGCTGCGGGCGGCGGTGAGCCCGCCGAGCGCGGCGATCCGCACGTTGAGCGCGCGGCCCGCCCCCAGCGTGATCGCGGCGTCGAGGGTGTCGAGGTCGCTCACGTACGGGCTGAGCGACGTGGCGATCCGGCCCTGCAGCCGGGCGTGCGCGGCCAGGTCGCCCGAGGCGAACGGACGCTCGATCGCGAGCAGCCCATAGGCGTCGAGCGCGGTCAGCGCGGCGAGGTGCGCGGGCGTCTCGGTGTAGGCGCCGTCGGCGTCGGCGATCAGGGCGAGCGCCGGATAGGCGCGGCGCACGGCGCGGACGGGCTCGATGTCCCAACCCGGCCGGACCCCGACTGTGACCCGGGTGTAGCCCGCCCCCACGAATCTGTTCACCTGGGAGACCAACGATTCGATGGTGGGCTGGACGGCCACCCGGGCGCCGACGACGACCGAGGTGCGGGTGCCGCCGAGCGCGTGCGCGAGCGGCACGCGCCGAGCCCGGCACCACAGATCCCAGCAGGCGATGTCGATCGCGGCGGCGGCGCGGTGGCTGCCGAGCTGTGCGACGCCCGCCACGTCTTCCGGCCGGTCCCAGTCGAGGCCGAGCAGCGCGGGGGCGAGTCTTTCCGCGATGTCGGCCCAGGTCGAGTCCGTCTCCGGACGCAACGGTGCCTCACCCCAGCCGACCGCGCCATCGTCGCCGGTCAGCCGGACGAGGATGCTTTCCGGACGGCCTCCGCGCGGCATCGTCACGCGGAAGGCGGCACAGCCCTGAACTCGGGGCACCCCGCGACGACCCTCCTTTCTGTGCGTCTCCCTATGATCCCTCTTCGCCGAACCGTGGGGAAACCGGTGCTTCGTCCCATACCCCGGAGGGCTCCAGGCGCATCGCGTCGGGGGCCGGGCCGCCCGCGCGGGCGGCACCCGGGCGTGCCTCAGGACGGACAGGTCGCCGCGAGCGACCGCGCCTTGTCGGGCGAGGGCGAGGGCGACGCCGACGAACTCGGGCTCGACGACGCGGAGCCCGCGCCATTCGGGCCGGAACCCCCGGGCGTAGCGGACCCATCCGGCCTGCCCGCCGCCTCGGCGGCTCCGTTCGCGTTGGCGGTGGTTGAGGCGTTCGACCTCGCCTCGCTGTCCGCGATGGCCTCGGCCGCCAGCCGGCGCATCTTGTCGATGTCCGGGCTGCCCGGAGTGATCAGCGGCGGGACGAACTGAAGGCTCGTGATCTCGGCGCCGTTTTTGACCTTGCTCGACAACTGGACGAGAGCCGGCAGCAGGTTCCGCGGAATGTCAGTGGAGATGGTGCGTTTGGTGGCCGCGGCGAGGCTTTCGAACCGCGTCAGCACCCGGTGC
>CALAED010000205.1 GCA_937891035.1 uncultured Thermomonosporaceae bacterium
CCTGCGAGTACTCTCCGCGCTTGATCGCCTCCGCGATCGGCAACACTGGCCCTCCGGGGTCGGTGAAATTGCAACACTTCGATTGGCCGCGAGGGAGGACCTCGGTATGGACTCGCCTATCGGGGTGCTGCGGGCAGATACCACGCTCTGGGTGGGTGTGCAGGCCGTGGTCAGATCCGGCCAGTCTGTTGTTTTCTCGCCTAACTGTACGAGCCGGGCTGTTTACTTTGAGTTCGTCATGGCTCGAAGGGGGCGAGGGTGCGGCGGTTGTGGGCTCATAGTTTGGACGACGATGGCGTTAAGCGCCATCCTTTGGAAGATCATCTGCGTGGTACGGCGTCGCTGGCGCGGCGTTTCGCCGGAGGGTTCGGTGCAGGGGAGATCGCCTGGTGGCTTGGGCTGCTTCATGATGTGGGTAAGGGGTCTTGTGAGTGGCAGGACCGTTTGCTTGCGGTGGAGGGAACCGGCGGCCGAGTCGGTGTTCCGCATAAGCTTCTTGGCGCCAAGCTCGCTGTTGAGCGGGGTTTGGGCGCTTTTGCGATGGCTATCGAAGGTCACCATGGTGGCCTGACAAACAGAGCATTATTGGCGAGTCGGCTGAAGACGGCTGATCCGGGGGAGCTCGCACGGCATGCGGAGGCGTTGGGGGCGGTACGAGCGCTGCTGCCGGAGCTGGGCGAGCCGGGGCGGGCGACGCTACCTGGGGTGTGGGCATCGAATCCGCTGGTGGCTGAACTCGCTCTGCGCCTTTTGTTCAGCGCGTTGTGCGATGCGGATTACTTGGACACCGCAGCGCATTTCCAGGGAACAGATCAGCCGAGGGTGGCTGCTGACGCCGATTTCAGTCTGTTGCGCGACCGCTTCGAACAACGACGACCGGATCTCATCGGCACGGGTGAAAACTCCTCGCGAGTTGACGATATTCGTGAGGAGATCTATCGGGACTGCGTGAAGGCCGCCGCGGCGCCACGAGGAGTGTTCCGGTTGGGTGCGCCGACAGGATCGGGTAAGACGATCGCTGCGGGCGGCTTCGCGGTCCATCATGCCGCTGCTCACGACATGCGTAGGGTGATCGTCGCGGTTCCGTTTTTGACGATCACGGAGCAGAACGCTGACGTCTACCGGCGGCTGCTCGGCGATCAGGTGCTTGAGCATCACAGCGCCGTCGATTTCGATCTGCCCGGCCATAGAGGAATGAAGCTTGCGGCGGAAAACTGGGACGCGCCGTTCGTGGTGACCACGATGGTCCGTCTGTTTGAGTCGCTGTTCGATCGGCGTCCGGCGGCGATGCGCCGGGTGCATCGGCTGGCGGGAGCGGTCATCGTCTTGGACGAGGTCCAGGCTTTGCCGCACGAAATGCTCGTGCCGATCTTGGATGTGCTCCGCACCCTTACAGAACACTTCGGGGCCACCGTCGTCCTGTCATCGGCCACTCAGCCTGATTTCTGGCACCTCGGCCCCTTCGCGCAGCTGAAGGCCGTCGACATTCTGCCCGAGCCGGTAAAGCTGATCGAACGGCTTCGCCGAGCGGAGTTCGATTGGCGTGCCGAGCCGGGTCATACGCTTGACCAGATCGCGGCCGAGTCCGCGAGTCAGCCGTCGGCCCTTGTGGTGGTGAACACGACGTCGGATGCCAAGAAGGTCTATGACGCCTGGCGTGATCAACCCGCTGGCGTCGCGTGGCATTTGTCCACCCGTATGTGCGGCGCTCACCGAAGGCGAGTGCTGGCCGCGGTACGCGACCGGCTCGCCGGTAACGGGCGAGTGCTCCTGGTATCGACTCAACTCATCGAGGCCGGAGTCGACGTCGATTTTCCCGTGGTATACCGCGCGCTGGCGCCGGCGGATTCGCTGTTGCAGGCGGCCGGTCGCGCCAACCGCGAAGGAAAGCTGGCTCATCTCGGGAAAGTGATCATCTTTGATCCACCTGATGGTGGTCGACCACCTTCGTACAAACTGCTTCAGAATCAGACCCGCGTGCATTTCGGCCAAGGCAAACCCGATCTGGACTCGCCCGCTGCTCTGAGTGAGTACTACCGGTCGGTCTACGACGCGCTGAACCTTGAAGATCGCCGCGCCAAGGGGCAGCGAATCCAGGCGGCGCGGCGTGCCTTCGACTTCCCGGCCGTCACCGACGGTCCAAAGGATCCAGTGACGGAAAAGCCGGATCCCAGGTACGCGTTTCACATGATCGATGACGATGGGCTGACTTTGGTGACAGCCAAAGGCGCCGCGAACGCGGAGGAACAATCAAAGATCGACAGGCTCGTCGACCGTGTCCGTACGGCACCGCGGCCAGATATCGGCGACCTGCGGCAACTTCAGCGGTATCTGACGACTATTCACCGTTCGGTGCTGTCCAAACCTGGTGTGCTCGCTCAGATGGCCCCGATCTTGGGTGAGATCGGGGCACGAGGCTCGCTCGCTGAATGGCGAGGCGGTTACGACTCCGCTACGGGCATCACTCTAGATCCCCAAACCGAGGCGTTCGTCTGCTGAGGACCAGACAAGCCGGTCAGCAGGACGACCGGGCCCACGATAGCCGTGATGAACACCCCTGATAGGAGCGCGAAAGGTTCACATGCCCACCCTCGTGATCATCCGCCCAGAGAACAGCCATGCCAGCTGTTGATCTGCCGCGTTCGCCGGACGGTGAGCCTCCGGTTGTTGTTCAGGTTCGTGGGGATGCGGCGTTGTTCTCGCGACCGGAGTTGAAGGTCGAGCGGGTCACCTACCCGGTGATGACGCCGACCGCTGCCCGCGGTGTGTTGGAGGCGATCTTCTGGAAGCCGCAGATGAGCTATCAGGTGGTGGCGATCGAGGTGTTGAAGCCGATCCGGCAGTTCACCGTTCGGCGCAATGAGACCCATCAGGTCGCCTCGCTGAGCGGCGCCTTGCGGGGCGAGCGTGTGGATAGCGCGTCGGCTCGTGATCAGCGCAACGCGGTGTGCCTGCGTGACGTCGCCTACCGCATCCACGCTCACGTCAACGTCGCGCCCGGTTCTGATAAGAACGCCGCCGCCTACCGCGCACAGTTCCGTCGCCGAGTGACGCGTGGGGCCTGCTTCCAACAGCCCTACCTCGGAACGCGAGAGTTCAGCGCGGAGTTCGGCGATCGGGATGACACGTTGGCGATCGACCGCAGCGAGGACGTGGGCGTCATGTTGCACACGATTCACTTCGGGCCGCCGGTCCGGATGGAGTGGTTTACCGCCCAACTCGAATCCGGGGTCTTGCGTGTACCCGCGCGCGGCATCATCGCGGCCCTACCTGGGGAGGCGTGATGCTGCTTGCCCGGCTGGTGGACTATGCGGACAACGGCCTTAGCATGCCACCCCCCTTCTACGCGCGTCAGCGTGTGCGGTGGATACTCGAACTCAACCCGGACGGGTCGCCCGCCTCGGATCGGCTTACCGATCTCGCCGATGGTGAGAGTGGTCGCAGGGGCGGTGTGGAGTATGAGATTCCTTCGATTGTCCGTACGGTCGCGATCGCTCCCAAGATCGGTGTCGACACGGGCGAGTACGTGTTCGGCTGGGTCACTGGGGAGACCAAACCGAATCGGGTGCACGCCGCGCACACGGCGTTTCGTGAACTCAACGACGAATGGGCTGCGAGGGACCCGGATGGGCCCGCGCGCGTGCTCCAGGCTTTCTACGCGAACGGGCATGCCGACGCTTTCGCGCCGCCAGACGGTCACGTTCGTGGCGAGTTGATCGCGGTCAAGGTCAAGGACGGCATGTTCATGCATGCCACCGAATCGGCTCAGCGTTTTTGGCTCACCGTGGCCGGCGGCAGGAAAGCGCTCGGCGTCCGAGGGCTATGTCTGGTGTGCGGCAAGGTCGATGAGCTGCTCAAGACGGTGCCACAGCAACTTCCGACCCGGCTGGTTCCGCAGGCGACGCAACGCGCGTCACTGATCAGCATCAACAAGGCCGCCCACGGGTTTGATCTGCGGGAACAGCTTGTACACACGCCCATCTGTGTTAGGTGCGGGCTTGTCGGTATGGCGGCCTTGGAGCACCTGCTCAGCGACCAGTGGCAAAGCGCGGTCACCGGGCAGGACTCACGCCTGGCCTGGTGGGTGACCGGGAAGGTCGAGTTCAGCCTCGAGGTTCTCGATGAGCCGACGCCGCAACGAGTAGCCAATCTGCTGGGCAGCGCAGCGCGCGGTAGTCGGGCAGCCGACCTAGACGAGGACGATCTCGGCGCGTTCTGCGCCGTGGCGATCGGGGGCAACGTCTCCAGAGCGATGGTGCGCGAATGGATCGATGAACCGCTGCGAGACATTCAAGACAATCTCCTGGGCTGGTTCGCCGACCACCAGATGGTCGATGCCTGGTCGGGGGAGGAAAAGCACGTCGGCGTGAACAAAATGGCGTACGTGAGCGGCCGGTGGATCCCGGGGAACGGACGTGACAAAGGCGCGTACGCGAAGTTCGGCGCGTCCGGCGCGGACCGGCCCGACGGTGTCCACCGTGCCCTACTGCGCAGCGCCCTGCTCGGTAAGCCGCTGCAACCGAAACTCCTCGCCCACATCGTCCGACGTGTACGAACCGATGGCCGTCTTGGCACTGAACGAGCCGCGCTGATCCGGCTGGCGCTGCGCCGCCGGCCGGGACTGCCTAACCCGGAGGTCTATTTGC
>CALAED010000206.1 GCA_937891035.1 uncultured Thermomonosporaceae bacterium
CCCGCCGGTTCATCAGCAGTCGTGGACCCCCAACGGCCGCGACGGCACCTGCCGCCACGCCTCCTTTGACCACTTGTCTTCGGCTCGGCATGGTCGATCTCCCACTTTCTTTGTCTCGAGGGCCATTACTGAGGGTGTCGACACAAGCAACATTGATGTCAAAATTGCCGGCACGGGGGCAGCGAAAAGCGCTGCCGCTGGGGCGGGGTCCCAATGGACGCTGAGTGGGCGTTAAAGGAGTGATAATTGCCGGCGAGCTCAGCAGTCATGCTGCATCATCCGGGAGGGGGTATCAATAGTACGGATTGGACGGGTTTCCCTTAAGGGGTGGCGGTCCCGGCGGGGCGGGATAGCGCTTTTTTGATAGCTAGAATCGCGCTGAGCTGGGGGTTTGCGCAGACCTGCGCTGGCCCAGAAGTCAGTATGGGCGGGCCGAATTTCTTCCGCCGGGCGGCCATAATAGCGCTCCCGGGCCCAGGTAAAAGAATACTGATGTCCATCCGTAGTCGAATGAGCTCAATTAGTTATGTCGCGACCCGCGGCCGCGCTTATCGCAAAAGACGTATAGATGATCCGTCAAAGTAGCCGCGGCTGGGCAGGGTGGACGACCGCTGCGTGCGAATGTGCGTCGCCGGTGCCCGTGCCGGGAGTGGGGGAACGGGAAAGCGCCACACCAAAGGCGACGGTGGCGGCCATGATGACGACCTCGCCGGCGGCGAGGCGAACGAACGGGCGAGTGCCCCGCCGGCGCGCGACCGCGGCCACCGTGCGCCGGCGGTGCCACCAGCCGCACAGGCCGACTCCGAGCAGCCCGGCCGTCTTGAAGAACAGCAGCAGTCCGTAACGCGTACCCCACAGGTCACCGGCGGATCGTAGGTTCACCCACGCCAAGGTGATCCCAGAGGCCGCGACGGCGACGTAGCAGCCGAGGGCCATCATGCCGAAGCGCGACGCCGCGACGGCGAGCAGCGGTGACCCGCGGACATGGATCAGCAACCCGGCGAGGCCGCCGATCCACAACGCCAGCGCGACGACATGCACAGTCAGGGCATAGGCCATGGCCGGGCTGTGTTCCGCGTGGCCCGTCGTCGTGAGCGGCAGTAGGTTGTAGCCGGTCAGCACGAGCAGGACGACGGCGCCCTTGCGGGTCTGCGTCACGCCGGCGGCCGTCGAGATGATCACCGCAAGCGCGGAGCAGACGAGGAACGGAACGGCGTCGGGGGAAGACTGCGGCCCGCCGATGATCTGATCGAGCGGCAGCGCGGCGATGGGCAGGCCGGTGACGTCCGACCAAGAGAACAGGAGCAGTGCGGCGGTGGCGGCCGCCCACGTCAGCGCGAGCCCGGCGGCGCTGCGCAGGCAGCGGTGCGCGGCGGCGCTGAGCCCGCGCTCGCTGCGCGGCAGCAGAACACAGGTGATCAGCATTCCCATGGTGCCGAAGGCCGCCACGTCCACCGCGAACCTGGAGATGGGCAGGCCCCACGCGGTCAGGGCGCTTTGAGAGAGGATCGAGGACGACCCGGATCCCGGCAGGCCGCCGCCCAGCCAAAGCCCGAGGGCCAACGCACCGAGACCGGCGGTGGCCACCGTCGCTCCGTAGACTCGATGGGGCGTGACGCCGACAGAGTCGTTCAGTCGTCCGCTCGTCGAGGTCACTGGCACCCTCCGTCGGCGCCGCCAGAGTCCCCCAAAATCTACGGAACTGGCCCCCGTCCCGATAGCGAGCGAAATCCCTTAAGGGTAGGCCCGTGATCAAGCCCGGCCCGCTGGCGATGATCATTGCGACACGGGCCGCTGTCCCGCCGGCGAGACATTCCGTAACGACCTGTCAGGTGTTCGTTGACCCGCCATATTGGCGGCGACCGACCATGTCATCGCAATTCTCGTAATCCGTTATTAGCGCTTCATTTGGCTTGTGTTAACCCGCTGGGTACGGTGGCGATCTGCCCCGAACTCAGCAGGAGGGTCCAATGGAGAAGCGGCGCGTGGTGGTACTCGGAATGTTCGCCCTCGGGCTTGGCTACTTCCTGTGGTATACGCCCTACAGCGCCCTTGGCAAAGGTATTTCAAGCGGGTTGCTGCCCGGCGTCGATCAGCCGGTCGGTGGCCTGGTACTGCTACCGGCGGCCGTTATCGGGCAACTGATCGCAATGCCGGTCTTCGTGCTCGTCAGCGGATGGTGGCGATATTCACGCAGACGCCGCATCAGGGGCCGCGACCTGCTCTTCCCGGCCCGGATCACCGCCGAGTCGGCATTCTGGATGGCCATCATCGTGGGCACGACGACGCTCAACTTCACCTTCCAGGGGGCATCGATCGTATTGATGCTCGTGCTCATGCGGATAGGCACGCTCATCATCGCACCGACCTGGGATCTGCTGCGCGGCCGGCGGATTCCGTGGTACTGCCAAGGAGCGCTGGCGCTCTGCATGATCTCTGCGGTACTAGCACTTACCGATATCAATAACTACACCCTCACGGCCGGCGCGATAATGAGTCTCCTCGCCTATTGTGTGGCCTACTACCTCCGGTTCAGGTTGATGAGCGCGCACGCCAAGACCGGTGATATCCCCCTGGACCGGCGGTATTTCATCGAAGAGCACATGGCGACGCCGATCGTGCTGCTCGCGATCGTCGGCATTCCGGCCCTGATCGACCTGGGGACGTGGGGGCACGCGCTGCGGCTCGGCTTCACGTCCTTCCTCGCCACCCCGGCCGTGTTCCCGGCCCTCATGATCGGCGTGTGTTACGAGGGGCTGTTCATCATGACCAGCCTGATCTTCCTCGACCGCCGCGGATTCTCCTTCGGCATGCCGGTGCACGTCTGCGCGAGCCTGCTCGCCGGCGTCGTGGCGTCGTTCGCGCTGCACGGCTTCTTCGGGGCCGCGCTGCCCAGCACCGCGCAGTACGTGGCGGCGGTCGCGGTGATCGGCGCCGCCTTCCTGCTGAGCTACCCGACGATCAAGGCGTTCGCCGCGCGCCGGGCCGGGGAGCCCCAGGTCACCCGGCGGCTCATCCTGTTCGTGTGCGGCGGTAACACCAGCAGGTCGCCCATGGCCGCGGCGATCGCCCGCGCCGAACTGGCCGCGATCACCGGGACCGCCGGCAACGGAGCCGCCGGCAACGAAACGGCCGGCAACGGAGCCGCGGGCGCCGGCAAGTGGAATGGCAAGGCGAATGGCAACGGCCACGGCAAGCTCAACGGCGAGCGGCTGGTGCGGTGGGAGGTCGACAGCGCCGGCGTCTCGGTTCGCGAGCCGGGCGCGCCGCTCACCCCGGAGGCGGTGGCCGCGTTGCTCGACCTGGGGGTCGACGCGCCGCTCGACCATCGGTCCAAGCAGCTCACCCCGGCCATGTGCGTCGACACCGACGTGGTGTACTGCATGACGCGCGAGCAGCGCGAGCGGGTGATCGCCATCGCGCCGGGCGCCGCCGACCGTACGATCTGCCTCGACCCCGCGGACGCGGACGTGGCCGACCCGGCAGGCCGGGCGGCCGACGCGTACCGCACCACCGCCGCCCGGCTGCGCACGCTGGTCCGTCAACGGCTACAGGAGCAGCAGGAGCGCTACGCGGTGCCCGCGGAGGGCGCTGTGGCCGACGGTGCCTGATCGTGCCACTGGGTGTATTCGGACAGCGTCGCCCGCCGCGGATAGAACCGATTGATCGAAGCGGACTCATCGACATGGCCGACGGACAGGGTGCACACCACCAGCCGGTCCGCGCCAAGGCCGAGGAAGTCGCGGATGACGTCGGCGTAGCGGGTGACGCTGTACTGCGGGCAGCTGCCAAGACCAGAGGCGACCAATCCGAGCATGACGTTCTGCAGAAACAATCCCATCTCCAGGAAAGTGCCGGCGACGGCGTTGCGCGGCAGATGGAAGATCATGGCCACCGGGGCGCCATAAAAGTTGAGATTTCGCCGTTCGAAATCTCGGCGGGAGGCGCTGTCGGCGCGGTTGATGCCCATCGCTCCGTAAAATGCGGCCCCCCAGTCGAACGCGCGCTGTTCATAGGTCGCGCCCATCGGTGACGGCTGGTTGGAGTAATCTTGTTCGTATTGCTCGGGCGATTCCGACGCCGCGCACAGCCGTTGGGACAGCGCGGCGCGCGCCTCGCCCGTGAGCACCGCGACCTGCCAGAACTGTGTATTGCGCGGCGACGGAGCGTGGGCCGCCGCCGTCAGCACCCGCTCCAGAACCTCGCGCGAAACCGGCCGGTCGAGGAAGGCGCGTTTACAGTGCCGACTGGTGATGACCGACAAAAAGTCGAAAGTCGCTGGTCCGGTATCATGATCCGCTTTCACCGCTGTTCCAGACCTCGCTTTTCCAGTAGCGTTATTTATCCACGGACAATGCGCGAAGCTTGGCCCGCGAGGTGACGAAATGACCCTGAACGGCGTGATCGACGTGTCGTCGATCGTCGACCTGAGTACCGAGCATCAATCCCTCTTGAGCCGAGTCGGCGAAGTGGCGCGGGGGTGCGCCGAACGTGCCGACGAATACGATCGCACGGCGCGCTTTCCGGCCGAGGACTTCGCGGACCTTTTCGCCGCGGGCCTGCACGCGCCGACCGTACCGACCGAGCACGGCGGCCTCGGCGTCGGACCCGTGCGCGGCGACGCGCTGACGCTGTGGCTGATGACCAAGGAGCTGGCGAAGGCCGACCTGTCGCTCGGCCGCTGCTGGGAGGGGCACGCCAACTCGCTGCTGCTCATCGACGCGCTCGGCGCGCCGGAGCAGCAGGCCAGATGGTTCGCCGGCGTCGTCGAGCGCGGCGAGATCTGGGTGGGCTGGAGCGGCGAGCCGCAGGCCCGCAAGCCTGGCGAAAAGCAGCGCTTCGGTACGTACGTCACCCGGACCGACGGCGGCTGGATCCTGACCGGCACCAAGGGCTTCGCCACCAGCGCGACCGGCGCGAACTGGGCGATCCTGCTCGTCAACACCGCAGGTCCCGGCGGCGCCCGGCACGCCGACTCCGGCGCCGACTCGTTGCTGATGTTGGCCTGCGACCTGTCCGACCCGACCGTCACGGTCGACGACACCTGGTGGGATCCCATCGGCATGCGGGCGACCGTCAGCCATCTGGTGAAGTTCGACGGCACCTTCCTGCCGGACGAGAACGTCATCGGACCGCCCGGCGCCTACGTGCGCGACGGCTGGCAGACCGCGATGATCCCGCACTACGCGGCGAGCTTCCTCGGCGCAGCGGAGGGCGCTTACGAATACGCCGTCGAGTACGTCATGCGGCAGGGCAAGGGCGCCGACCCCTACGTCCAGCAGCGGGTGGGGAGCATGGCCGTCAACGTCGAGTCCGGGCACCTGTGGCTGCGCCACATCGCGCGGCTGTGGGACACCGGCCGGCGGGACGAGGCGCGGCTGGCCGGCAGCCGGGCCCGGCACGTGGTCGAGCACCTGGCTCTGGAAACGGTCGATCACTGCATTCGCGCCTGCGGCGCGCGCAGCCTGGTGCGCCCGAGCCCGGTCGAGCGCATCCTGCGCGACCTG
>CALAED010000207.1 GCA_937891035.1 uncultured Thermomonosporaceae bacterium
GCTTCCGCATGGACGAGATACGGGCGGCCCTGTTGCACGCTGAAATGAAAAGGCTCCCCATCCGGCTGAAACGTTTCCATAGCAACTACACGTACGTGGCCGTGGCGCTCTCTGACGTCCCCGAAATCGCGATCCGGAAGCCGGTGGCACCCGGCGCCTACCTCGGCGAGGCATTCATCTTCCGGGTACCCAACGGCGATGCGAAATGGTTCGCCCAGGCGCTGTGTCACGAGGGCATCGACGCGCGCAACCTCGGCTCCGACGAAGACGCGAACGTGCGGGCCTTCTGGAATTGGCGCTTCATGTTCGACACAAAGGACGTCGCAGCGATCAAAGCGATGCTGCCGAACACCACACGCTACCTGGAGCAGGCGGTCGATATCCCGCTGTCATCGACCCTCTCGGCAGAGGATTGTGATCATCTGATCAAGGCGGTGCGAAAAGTGGCGAGCGTCATGGCGCAGGCTCCACCGGGTCGGCTCCGGCCGAACTGACGACGCGGGCGAGAGCAGGGAAGTACGGACGGAGTACACCATGGACGCCTCGCACAGATCGCCGCTCAGGGTCTTGTGCATCACCGGCTGGTGCCGCAATGGCAGCACCATTATCGGCAACATCCTCAACGAGGTCCCCGGCTTCTTCCATGTCGGGGAGGTGCATTTTCTATGGAAGAACGCCGCCGGCAAGGGGGCGAACACCCTGTGCGGCTGTGGCAAGAGGCTCACCGAATGCCCCGTCGTCTGGCCGAAGATCCTCGCACTCGGACGGCCGACCGGTGTCACGGCGGACGCCCATGCCGACACCGTCATCCGCCGCCAGCTGGCGTGCGTCCGGACCCGGCACACGTGGCGGGTGCTGCGCCGCGGGTTGCACAGCGCCGCGATCCGCGAGCATGCCGATTTGATGACGCGGACCTACCACGCCATCGCCGAGGTGATGGGCGCGACCGTGATCGTGGACACGACGAAGATCCCCGGTGAGGCCGCGCTACTCCCCCATCTCGCGGGCGTGACGCCTTACTACGTTCACCTCGTCCGCGACCCCCGGGCGGTCGCCCAGTCCTGGAGCCAGGAAAAGCATTACGTCTTCGCCATGTCGTCCAGTAAGAGCACCGCTTATTGGCACGGCTTCAACACGGCCGCGCAGGCGATCGTCCGGCGGCATCGGGACCGCTCACTGTTTTTGCGCTATGAGGACTTCATCGGCGACCCTTCCGCCACGATAGACGTGCTATTGCGGCTCTGCGGCGCCGACCCCGCCGCCAATCCGATGCGGGGCCGGACGATTGAGCTGCATACCAATCACACGGTCACCGGGAATCCGGATCGCTTCCGCACTGGCGCGACGGTCGTACGGGACCGAGATGACGCCTGGCGGACCGGCCTTTCTGGGCCCGCCAAGCTGGCGGCGGTGACGCTGTCCTGGCCGCAGTTCCGGCGCTACGGCTACCGCTACGGCGGCACGTTCTGGACCGGCACGCGCCGAGTCCGCGGGGCGGCGCCCTCGGTCAAACCGCGGCCGGGCAAGAAGCGATAGCACTCGGACGCGATGGAGGTGGATGCGTGGATCTGGGGCTGAAGAACAAGGTCGCGCTGGTTGCCGGCGGCTCGAGCGGCCTCGGCTTGGCCGCCGCGACGGAATTCGCCAGGGAGGGCGCGCATGTCGCGATCGGCGCACGCGACCGTGAACGGCTGGCGGCGGCCGAGCGGACTCTCAAGGAAGTGGCGCGCGGCCGGATCCACGCCGCGAGCGTCGATATCAGCGACCGCCCGGCGGCGCGCCGCTGGGTCGACGAGGTCGCGGCCGACTTCGGTGCGCTGCACGTCGTGCTCGTCAGCGGCGGTAGCCCGCCGATCGGAATGGCCGCGCGGTTCGAGCCGGCGGATTACCAGGCGGCCGTCGACGCGGTGCTCCTTCCCGCCGTCGGGTTGGCGCTGGCCGCCCTGCCGCATCTGAAGGCCGGGCGCTGGGGCCGGCTGCTTTTCGTGGCCTCGGAGACGGCGAGCGTGCCCATCGCACCGCTGGCTTTGTCCGGCGTGACGCGCGCCGCCATCGTACGTTTCGCCCAATCGCTCGCGGCGGAGGTCGGCCACGACGGCATCACCGTCAACGTGCTGGCCCCCGGTCACACTCATACCCCGGCGCTTGAGCGGCTCGCGACGAGGCTGGCCACCGATGGTGACGTGGCGGCGCAGTTGAGCACCATGGGGCGGCACAACGCCCTGGGCCGGCTCGCCCGCCCGGAGGAGGTCGCCGCCATGGCCGCCTTCCTCGCCAGTGACCGGGCCTCCTATGTCACCGGGGCGGTTCACCTGATCGACGGCGGCGCCGGCCTGCTGGGGCCCGACCTACCTCATCTGACCGGCCCGCCTCATCTCACGGCCACGCGCAAAGACGCCTCTACGTGAACGGAAGTGGCATGACCTACACCGAGAAAGAGGTTGAAGAGTTCTTCGACCAGACCCTCTCTACCTATTTGA
>CALAED010000208.1 GCA_937891035.1 uncultured Thermomonosporaceae bacterium
ACCAGCCCTGCTACCAAGAGGAGGCCCGTCCCCACGGAAGCCCATCGGATGCCGTTCCGTCGCATTGGCCGTCACCACCCGGCAGAGATTCACTTGAACCCCCTTACGGAACAGCGATCACGTCCCCCCGTCAATAGAGGCGTCAACAATCGGTCAACCCGGCCCCGCGCCCAGCTGCCGGTAGCGGCCAGCCCGCCGCCTTGCCGTGGTCGGCGAGACACCGAACCGCTCAGCCGCCGCGCCGCGGCGGCCGCTCTCATCACGCGGGGGCCGGTCACAGATGCCGATCGAGCGGCCCGGGTTGCGCTGCCGGGCCGCTCGACCATAAAGGTTGGTTCGCTCAGACTCTGATCTTGGGGTACCCGTCGTCGATCAGGTTGCAGTAGAGCCGCACACCACCATTGCGTTTGGCGGGTGGAGTGCCGAGGTTGTTGAAGGCGAAGCGCGCTCCGTCGTGCATGAGGCCCGCGGTGCCTCCGATCTCGTATTCGGCGTAGATCCGCACACCGGAGTCCCCGATACGGTTATACGTGGGATCGGTGTCGGAGCTGTTCTCCTGGTCCTCTTTGATGAAGTACGGATCGGGGCAGTAGACGTTGTTGATGGACGCCCCGCCGATGATCATGTTGTTCACCCACTTTTCGACCGCCGTCTGCGGGCGGTGCAGCGAGAAGTGGGCGTCCGCGCCGGGGTTCGCGGTCATCACCAAGGGCAGGTTGTCGACCAAATCGCCGCTGCTGTGGCCCACGGTACTGACCGTGATGTACCAGCTGCCGGGCATCTGGGAACGGAGCAAGATCCCTCCGGTGGTCGGCAGGACCTGCCACAGCTGGTTCGGCTGGTTGTAGTAGTTGGGGTCGCATCCGTACTGCTCGACTATCTGGCCCTCGAACGGGTCGTTTCCGGTAGCTTCCAGGCACAGCTGATCGTTGCCGCTGAGCGGCCGCAATTGGAACCAATCCCCGCGTTTGACGAACTTGAATTGCTGGGCCGTGTTGCCGTTGGAGTTCTGCACGCGAAGATGCGGTCCCCACTCGGTCGAGCCGTGCGGCACGTCGACGGCGACCATGGGAGTGAGGTTGTGGTCGTCCCTGCTTTGCAGAATGGTCAGTACGTCGCCGTCGACGGGTGCGGTGACGCCGCCCGGATATCCGTTGACCACCGTGGCCTGTGCGTTGCCGGCCCCGACCGCCACGTTGACCACGGCGAGCAGCGCCGCGAGCGTGGCGATGATGACCGCTCTGTACGCAGTTCCTCTGTACGCGGTTCCGACCCGCATAAACTCTCGATGGATGTGGAGGCGCTCGGGTTCAACGGTTCGATGATGCCGAATTTCGGGCATGACAGTATTTCCCCCTGTCTCGAAAGGTGTGCGCGCAGCAGGGCAGGTCAGGCGGTAAAACGAGACCCCCGTTGCCCCTTGCCGGATCATGATCTAACCGGCGGTAAGATGCTGCTACAGACAAGGATGCATGCCGGTCTTACCGGTGTCAAGATAGGATTCCTGACATATGCCGAAAAGCTCCTCGACCACCTCGGGTCACTACCACCACGGCGACTTGCGGCACGCGCTCATCGCCGAGGCCGTCAGAACGGTCGAGACCGAGGGCATCGAGGCGCTGTCGTTGCGCCGCATCTCCACCCGCGTGGGCGTCAGCCACGCCGCCGCCTACCACCACTTCGCCGACAAGTCGGCCCTGATGACCGCCATCACCGCCGAGGCCTTCACGCATTTGGCTGGGGTGCTGAGCCCCTGCCTGGAGCTGCCGGGGACCGCCGTGGACCGGCTCACCGCACTCGGCGTCGCCTACGTCGACTTCGCCTACCGAAACCGCGGCTACTTCCTGGTCATGTGGCGGCCGGAACTGCGCGACCCGGCGCTGGAGAGCGAGGTCATCACGGCCGGCGACGAGGCGTACGGGATCATCAGAGGTGCGGTGCAGGCCTGTCACGACCAGGCCGGGGAGCTGCCATACGACCCCACCGAAATGACCATCGGGGCCTGGGCCATGGCGCACGGCATCGCCCAGCTGACCGTGGACGGTCCGCTGGCCAAATGGTTCACCGACCCGGTCGCGCTCTCCCATCTGGCCAGGAACATCATCGACAACACCGCCACAAGCATCTACGCTCGTCCGCCCGGAACCGGGTCATAGGTGGAAGGATCGCCCGACCGCGGTCGACGTCGAGCCTGTCCAAGCACACACGGCAGTCCGGCGCCCGCAATGCGGTGCGCACCTCATGAGCCAGCCGGCCGTCGCTCGATACCACGCGATAGTCCCGCCCCCTGACGCTTCGCCCTCCAGCACAGCATTGATGGATATGAACGCTGCCGAATTCTGATGCCAAGTGTGGGTGACCTGGGGGACGCGTGAAGCCCGCTGCGCTATGAAGTGATCACTGGGATGACCACTTCTCGCAGGGGCTTCACGTTCCTCGGGGACCGGCCGCGATCGTGCGCGGGCGGCGCGGATCAGCTTCCGATCGCCTGCGGGAAGCGGAAGAAGCCGTTCGGGTCGTACCGCCGCTTCGTGTCGACCAGACGTGAGTAGTTCTCCGCGTAGTACGCCTGCCGCCAATCGGCGAGCACCGGATCCATGAAGTTCTGGAAGGACTCTGCGTTGGAGTGCGGGTCGACCGCGGCGAATGTGGCGTTGAGAGAGGCCAGCAGGGCGGCCCTGTCCGCGTCGGTGGCGCTCGGGTTGAGCAGCGAGAACACGCAGTTGATGTTGTACAAAGAGGTCCGGTGCACGAACGCCGTGGCGCTGCGGGAGACCGCGTTGGCCGCTCCGCCCATCGCGCGCAGCGCGAGGACCCGTAGCTGCGCGGGCCGGATGTCCTGCTGCACCGCGGTCATGATCTGCCCGATCGCCTGGTCGGACAGCGCCCGTCCGATGAACCTGCCGCGGGTGTGGCCGAACGCGCCTCGGGGCAACGTCGCCTCCGGGTTTTGCCCGACGGTGTGGCACTGCGCCACCGTCCTGGTGGAGCAGCCCCACACCTTCATCATCGTGCGCTGGTAGGTGTCGTCGGTGACCTGCCGGGCCAGCGGGGCCGTTCCGATCGCGCCGGTCAGCCGGTTCAGCTGGGTCTCCAGGTCGGCCTGGCTGTCGGTGGCGGTTCCCGACGCCTGTACCACGGGATTGCCATTGGGCGGGAACGCGACGAGCAGTTCGGCGAAGACGCCCCTCGGCAGGGCGGCCAGCCACGCCTGCCAGGCGCCGATGACCTCGGTCGCCGCCGAGATGGGCCAGACCACGGCATAGTCGGCCAGCCGGGTGACGGGCAGCGCGCGCAGCCGGTAGCGGGTGACGATGCCGAAGTTGCCGCCGCCTCCGCCGCGTAGCGCCCAGTACAGATCCGTGTTTTCCCTCGGCGAGCAGCGCACGATCCGGCCGTCGGCCAGCACCACCTCGGCGGCGGCCAGGCCGTCGCTGGCCACCCCGTAGTCGCGGGTGATGGGGCCGATGCCGCCGCCGGTGACGAATCCTCCGGCGGCCACCGTCGGGCAGGTGCCGTTCGGCAGCACCAGCCCGGTGGAGGCCAGCGCGTTCGCCGCGTCGACGGACTTGATACCCGCGCCGATGGTCACCTGGCCACTGCCCACCGACACCTGGGCGATGCGCGAGACGTCGACCACCACTCCGGTCGTGGTCGAGTAGCCGCCGCCGCTGTGCCCGCCGCTGCGGGGCGCCACCGGCAGGTCATTGTCCTGGCTGAACAGCAGGGTGTCGCGTACGTCGGCGGCGGACTCGCAAAAGACCACCGCTTGTGGCTTGATCACGTCGAATTGCGCCTGGTGCAGCCGGATGGCCTGGTCGTAACCGGCGTCGCCGGGCAGCACCACGTCGCCGTCGATGGCCGTCCGCAGCGTCGTCCAGTTCGGTGCGGTCGTGGCCCGGGCCGTCGCCCCGCCCACTCCAGTGCCGGCGCCGACAGCGGCGACCGTGGCGGCCGACATCCCCCAGCGCAGGAACG
>CALAED010000209.1 GCA_937891035.1 uncultured Thermomonosporaceae bacterium
GGGCCCGGTGGATTTCCGGGCACATCCTCACCGTCGAGGGCGGACCTCCGCACCGGTTTCCGGTGGGGCCGCCGATCACCTCTGTGCCATGATCGCGTTCTCGTAGTCGGCGGCCCGGTCGTGCCCGTTCCGGCCGGAGCCGGTGCGGCCATTCCGCCCCGGCGTCGCGGCCGCGGCCGGCGTCGCCGGTGTCGCGGGCGAGGGTGCCGGCATCGGCGGTCTCGCGGGCGGTCTCGCGGGTGGTGTCGCCGGGCCGGGGGCGGACGGCGTGGGCGGGCTCGGAGACGGCGCCGTGGCCAATCCGGGAGGCGGCGCGGTGGCCGAGCCCGGGATCGGCGACTCGGCCGGGGTCGGGACCCGCCGCCGCGTGTCGGCCGGGCGCCGGCCGCCGCCGGCCGACGGCGCGCCGAGCGCGCGGGAGATCGCGCGTGCGGTCGCGGCCAGCGCGGGGACCAGGGCGTACGGCGATGGCGACTCGATCGGCGTGGTCAGGCCGACCGCGGCGACCACTCGGTCGCGCGGTCCTCTGATCGGCACCGCGATGGCGCGGGCGTCATAGGTCAGCTGGTTTTCGATGATCGCGACGCCGGACCTGCGGATCTCGGCGAGCCGATGCCGCAGGGCGTCAGGCTCGGTCGGGGTGAACTCGGTGAAGCGGCGCAGCTTGGAGGACAGCACCTCCTCCTGGAACTCCTGGGACGCGTTCGCGAGCAGCACAAGGCCGGTACCGGTGGCGTGCATCGGCCAGCGGCCGCCGAGCCGGCTGGGCACCGGCACGCCGTCGCGGCAGCGCAGCGACTCGATGTAGATCACGTCGTGGCCGTCGGCGACCGCGAGGTGGATGTTGGCCCGTACGACGTGCTGCAAGTCCTCCAGATAGGGCAGCGCGACCTCGCGCAGCCGCAGCCCCTGCGACGTCGTGCCCAACTCGAGGATGCGCAGCCCGATGCTGTATCGGCCGTCGGCGTCGCGGGACAAGGCGCCCCACTCGCGCAACTCGTTCACGAGGCGGTGGGTGGTGCTGAGGGTGAGACCGGTGCGGCGGCTGATCTCGCTGAGCGACAGCGCCGAGTTCTCGATGTCGAAGACGCCGAGGATCGACAGAACCCGCTGGGCGGCCGTGAGTCGCCTAGGTTTCGCGTATTGGTCGGCTGCCTGGACGGTCATCACGCTCACCTACGCGGCCCCGTGAAATGTGGTCCGACGTTACCCTCGTGTGAACGAGGCTACAGAAAGCGTGCGACAGGGGAAAGAACGAGGAAGAGGTATGAAAAATCTTCCACAAGGTGGAATTCGGCTTCATTTCCGGTTCCGCGCTCGCCCGGGCTCGCGGGTCTGCCGTTCGAGTGCCTGTTCCGCCTGGTCCCCAGCTCCGGGCCCGTCCTCGGCGCGGCGAGCCGCGGCCTCCTGATCCCTCGCCGGACCTGGGCCGGTCGAATCGCGGTCGCCTTTCCGTGACGTGAAAGCCGTGGTTTCCAGCTCTGCGCGCCGACCTAGAGTCACATGTGAGGGCGAAGCCGCCCCGCTGTTACCTATCCACCGCCCGGCTTCGTCCCCGCCATCACGTCGGCGATCACGAGTGAGGCCACGATGCTCGACGAGGGACGGTTCGACCACATCCTCGATCCGACCGGGCTGTCGCGGCGGCCGGCCCAGCGGTCATCGGCCGCGCGCCGGCTCCCCGCCCTGACCCACGCCCGCGTGGGACTGCTGAACAATACAAAGCAGAACGCGGGCCCCTTGCTTGCCGAGCTCGGCAGGCTGCTGGCCAGGGATTACGGCGCCACTGTCGCGATCCAGCGCACGAAGCACACGATCGCGTTCCCGGTGGACGAGCCGTCGCTGAAGGAGATCGCGGCCGTGAGCGACGTGGTGATCGTCGGCGTGGGCGACTGCGGCTCCTGCAGCGCTTCCGCCGTCGCCGACGGCATCGCGTTCGAGCGCGAAGGCGTCCCCGCCGCTGTCATCTGCAGCGACGCGTTCGAGGTGACCGCCCGGGCGATGGCCGACGTACACGGCGCCGCCGATTTCGAGTTCCTGACGACCCCGCACCCGGTGGCGGTGCTGAACCCCGACCAGGTCAACGCGCGGGCGGCCGAACTGGTCCCGGCCGTGCTCGCCCGGGTGAGCGAGGCGGTGGCCGACAAAGTGCCCGAGACCGCGTCATGACCGGGCACACCGCGACGGACACCACGCTTTCCCAAAGCGAGATCGAATACATCTACGAGAAAGGCTGGACCGACGGCCTGCCCGTGGTGCCGCCGACCCGCGAACGTACCGACGAACTGCTCGCCACCACGAACAGACCCGCGGACGAGATCATCGGCCGGCTCGATCATCTGAAGCGAGAGGTGACCGTCGAATTGGCGGCCATCAACTCGGTCATGGCCGGCTGCCGGCCCGAGTATTTCCCGGTGGTGCTGGCCTGCTGGGACGCGCTGATGCTCGAACGGGCGACCGTGGGCGGCGGCTGGCAGAGCACCAGCGGCCCGGCGCCGCTGATCGTCGTCAACGGCCCGATCCGGGAGCGGCTGGGGTTCAACAGCACGGGCGGCGTTTTCGGCCCAGGGTTCCGCGCCAACGCGACCGTGGCCCGGGCGATCGGGCTGATCGTACGCAACGCGCTCGGGATCGTGCCGCACGTGTTCGAGCAGGCCACGCAGGGCATCCCCGGTCGGTGGGCGATGTGCATCGGGGAGAACGAGGAGGAAAGCCCCTGGGAGCCGCTCTCGGTGGACGGCGGCGTGCCCGCCGGCGCCGACGCGGTGTCCACGACGCTGCTGCGGACCAGCGAGTACGTCGACAACCGGCACACCGCCGACCCGGAGAAGCTGCTCGCCGACTTCGCCGACACGATCTCCCGCACCGGAAGTTGGATCTTCCGCAACGCGGCCGCCGGCATCGTGTTCTGCCCCGAGCACGCCCAGTTGCTGGCCGGCGCGGGGATGACCAAGGATGACGTGCGCAGCTGGCTCGTGACACGGTGCGGCCGGCCGACGGCAGACCTGGTGCGGGTGGGCAAGGCCCTGACCGACAAGGGGGCCAGGGGCGACCACGGCGAGGACGAGCGCGCGGCCGAGGGCTTCGAGCCGCTGTTCGCCGAGGATTCACCCAAGCATCTGCCCATCATGGTGGCCGGCGCGCGCAACGCCGGCATCTCGATGGTGGTCAGGTTGTTCGGCATCTGGTCCGGCATCTCGGCCCGCGTGGACCCGACACCCGACGGTCTGTGACGGCCCGGGCGGCGGCCCAGCCGCCCGCCGAAGCCGTCGGCTGAAAATGGAATGAAACTCGCCGGGAGCGCCGCGGCGGCGTGCACACCGCGCTGCCAGCGTCGTCATCGTTCGCCGGTGTCGCGAAATGCGGTACGTCTACCAGGGCATGGACCCGAGCGCCGGCGGCGACTACAACAGCCTGCCCTGGCGGATCGGTCTCCTCACCCAGACCAACTCCACCTGCTAACGGACGGAACGCCGCGAAGCGCCTCTCTTCAGGCGGGTCGGTGATAGGTCGCGGCGAGATGGTCTTGCAGGTCGGCGTGGCGGAACTGATAGATCGGGCCGACCGCGCGGAGCAAGCCGAGGCGGTGACAGTCGTCCAAGAACGGCATCAGCCGACGCGGCAACAGGCGGGCCTGGGCCAGCCGCCAGGTGGCGACCAGATACACCGGCCACGCCCGGTGAGCACCGAGCATCAGCCCGGCCCAGGGCCCGAACATCAATGCGCTCGCGAGCCCGAACACCAGCCCGCCCGCAAGGCCGAAAGCACCCCCGATTGCGACCCCGACGACTGTCGTACGTAGCAGGTTCAACGTCCGATCCGCGCGCCAGCTGCGTAGCGGTGTCGCCGCGTCATGGATCTGGGCCGGGGTTTCCGCCCACGTCGCGACTCCGATCCCGATCCCGAGCACGAGCCCGGTCACGAGCCCGCCCAAAAGTCCGAACGGGAATTCACCGGGGAGCCCTCCGGGCACCAAGAGC
>CALAED010000210.1 GCA_937891035.1 uncultured Thermomonosporaceae bacterium
CCCGCCGGGGCCGCCTCGATCGGCGAGCCGCGCTACCAGCCGCCGCAACCCGCTCAGCGGCCGTCACCGGCGCCACCGGCCCCGTCGCAGCGACCTCACCCGGGACCCGGCTCCGGCCAGCCCGGCTACCAGGGCCAGCCCGGCTACCCCGGCCAATCCGGCTACCCCGGCCAATCCGGCTATCCGGGGCAGCCAGGCCGGCCGGCCTCGGCCCGGCCACCGGCCGGCGGCAACGGGTTCCATCGGCAGCCGGCCGGCCGGCCGCCATTGCCGCAGCGGCGTCCTGGCGACCCTCCGCCGCCGCAGGAACAGCAGCCGGTCTGGCAGGCCCAGCCGCCCGCACCGCCCCGGGCGCCGCATGCTCCGCAGTCGCCGTGGCCGCCGCGAAACCCGGGCGGACCGGCGCCGGGATCGGCCGCCGGGCCGTACGGCGACCAGTCCTTCGGCGGTTCCTCGTTCGGCGCTCCCGCTTTCGGTGAGCCCGCCGTCGGACAGCGGTCCTACGGCCAGGGCGCGCCGCGTTCCGAGACGTCCGCGCGTCCCGGGGGAGCCGAAGCGTCGGACGGATCCAAGCCTGAGCTGCCTCGCCGGATACGGCAGGCCAATCTGGCACCGCAGCTCCGTGATGAGCGGATCCCCGACTCGCTCGACCCGGGTGAGGGCGGCGACGAGCGGTCGCCAGAGGAGCTGCGCACGATGTTGAGTTCGATTCAAAAAGGCTGGCTGCGCGGCCGTTCCGCCGCCGATGGGAGCGACGGTGCCGAGCAGTCCGACGATGCCGAGCCGGCGACCGCCGCCGGCCGGTCCGAAGGGATCGAGGCCGCCAAGCAAGTCGACGAAGATCAACGGGAGGATCAGTGATGTCGGGGAGTTCGGCTGCGGAGCTCAACTGGCTGCTCGACACCCTCGTCAACGGAGTGCCCCAAGTACGGCAGGTCGTGGTCCTGTCGAGCGACGGCCTGCTGGTCGGCTCATCGACCGGCCTGAGCCGGGAGGACGCCGAACACCTGTCCGCGGTCGCCGCCAGCTTCCAGAGCCTGGCCCGTACCGCCGGCCGCCAGTTCGGCGGGGGCACCGTACGACAGACCATCATCGAGATGGAGCACGCGTTCTTGTTCGTGACCGCCGCCGGCCATGGGGCGTGCATGGCGGTGCTGGCCAGCGCGGACGCCGACGTCGGTCTGATCGCCTATGAAATGGCCATGCTCGTGCGGCGAGTCGGTCAGCACCTGGCGACGCTGCCGCGCGCGGCCGTGGAGCCGATCGGCGGCGAGTGATCGCATATGACAGGATCGGAGAGCGAGTGGCTCGACGAGGAGGCCGGGCCTGTTGTCCGGCCGTACGCGTTGACCCGCGGCCGTACCCGGCCGCAGACTCGCGAGGGCTTCGACCTGATCGCGATCATCGCAGCCGCCGCGACCGCCTCCTTCGCCCCGCCGGGAGCCGGTCCCGAGCATCTCGCCATCCTCGAGCTCTGCGTCCGCCCGCACTCGGTAGCGGAGATCTCCGCCAAATTGCGTCTGCCGCTGGGCGTTGTGCGCGTACTGCTCGGCGATCTATTGGATCATGGACTGATCGTCGTCCGGAAGCCCGCCGTCACAAACCAGACGCCCAACGAACACGTACTCAAGGAAGTGCTCCATGGACTCAAGGCGCTCTGACTCGTATCACTCTCAGCGCCCTGCCATGCCTCTCGCCGTCAAGATCCTTGTCGCCGGGGGTTTCGGCGTCGGCAAGACGACCCTTGTCGGTGCCGTCAGTGAGATCCGCCCGCTCCGGACCGAAGAGCGACTCACCGACCGAAGCGTTGGCATCGACGACACCACAGGTGTCGAACAAAAGACCACCACGACGGTCGCGATGGACTTCGGTCGCATCACGCTTCGCGACGGGCTGGTGCTCTACCTTTTCGGCACCCCGGGCCAGGACCGCTTTTGGTTCATGTGGGACGAACTGGCCCTCGGCGCGCTCGGCGCCGTCGTCTTGGCGGACACCCGGCGGCTGGCCGACAGCTTCCCGTCCATCGACTACTTCGAGCGCCGCGGGCTGCCCTTCATCATCGGCGTGAACTGCTTCGAGGGCTCGTTCCGGTACGAGTCCGAGGAGATCAGAGGCGCCCTCGACCTGGACCCCGACATTCCCGTGATCTTGTGCGACGTCCGCCAGCGAGAGTCGGGCAAACAGGTGCTGATCACGTTGGTCGAGCACGTGCTCGCGGTCATGGCCCGCCGGCAGCGCACCGTCGGCGCCGGCTACTGAGGCATCGCCGCTATCGACGGAGGTTCCGGCGGCCACCCGATACCCTTCCGGACATGACGTTCACGCTGCTTCCCGCCGTCGACGTGGCCGCCGGGCAGGCCGTCCGCCTGGTACAGGGCGCGGCCGGTACAGAGACGTCCTACGGCGATCCGCTCGACGCGGCGCTCGCCTGGCAGCGGGCGGGCGCCGAGTGGATCCATCTCGTCGACCTCGACGCCGCTTTCGGGCGCGGTTCGAACCGCGCGCTGCTCGCCGAGGTCACCTGCAGGCTCGACGTACGGGTCGAGCTGTCGGGCGGGATCCGCGACGACGACTCGCTGGATGCGGCGCTGGCCACCGGCTGCGCCCGCGTCAACATCGGCACGGCGGCGCTGGAAGACCCGGCCTGGTGCCGGAAGGCGATCGACAGGTACGGCGACAAGATCGCGGTCGGTCTCGACGTACGCGGCACGACGCTCGCCGCCCGCGGCTGGACAAAAGAAGGCGGCGAGCTGTGGGATGTGCTGGCCCGTCTCGACGCCGACGGCTGCCCGCGTTACGTGGTCACCGACGTCACGAAGGACGGCACGTTGCGCGGCCCCAACGTCGACCTGCTCAAAGACGTCTGCGCCCGCACGGACCGGCCCGTCATCGCCTCCGGCGGGGTGGCGTCGCTCGACGACCTGCGCGCGCTCGCCGCGCTCGCGCCCGACGGGGTGGAGGGCGCGATCGTCGGCAAGGCTCTCTACGCCGGGGCGTTCACGCTCGCCGAGGCATTGGCGGCGGTCCGATGAGCGAGGCCGCGCGGGGAGCACGATGAGTCGCCGGGTCTCGTCCGGAACGCCGTGGGAGCCGGTCGTGGGCTACAGCCGTGCCGTCGCCGCCGGCGACCACGTGTACGTGGCGGGATGCGCGCCCGTCGACCTCGAGGACGGCACGGTGCTGTTCGCCGGTGACGCCTACGCGCAGACCGGGCAGGCGCTGGCCAACGTGGTGTGGACGCTCGAGCAGTTCGGTTGCTCGGCCGCCGACGTCGTGCGGACCAGGATCTTCGTGACCGACATCTTCCGGTGGGAGGAGTACGGGCGGGCGCACGGCGAGTTCTTCGGCGACATCCGGCCGGCCACCTCGATGGTGGAGGTGTCGCGGCTCATCGACCCCGCGATGCTCGTCGAGATCGAGGTGGACGCTTACAAGCCCGGGGTGGGCGGCTCGTGAGGAGGGGAGCGCGACCATGAGCTTGGAGCGGCGTGCCGACGAGCGAGTGGAGTGGTCGGCTGTTTTCGCGCGGAGCGCTTTGGTTCGGCCGTCCGCGACGGGAGCGAGGAGGGGAGCGCGACCATGAGCGTCGCGGTGCGGATCATCCCGTGCCTGGACGTGGACGCCGGCCGGGTGGTCAAGGGCGTCAACTTCCGGAACCTGCGGGACGCGGGCGATCCGGTCGAGTTGGCCAAGCGGTACGACGATGAGGGCGCCGACGAGCTGACCTTCCTCGACATCACCGCCTCCAGCGGGCGGCGGGCCACCATGTACGACGTCGTGAGCCGCACCGCCGACCAGGTGTTCATCCCACTGACCGTGGGCGGCGGCGTCCGCGAGGTCGCCGACGTGGACCGGCTGCTGCGGGCCGGCGCCGACAAGGTGTCGATCAACACGGCCGCGATCGCGCGTCCGGAGTTCCTGCGGGAGGCGGCGCACCGGTTCGGCTCCCAGTGCATCGTGCTGTCGGTCGACGCCAGGCGGTCGCCCGGCACGCCGTCGGGGTTCGAGGTCACCACTCACGGCGGCCGCGTTGGCACGGGAATCGACGCGATCGAGTGGGCCGGGCGCGGGCAGGAGCTCGGCGTCGGCGAGATCCTGCTCAACTCGATGGACGCCGACGGCACCAA
>CALAED010000211.1 GCA_937891035.1 uncultured Thermomonosporaceae bacterium
GTCGGGGGCGACCGCCTGGATCTCCCCGATGCGGCGGCTTCGCCCCCACGCCCGCGGCCGGTACCTGGGGCCGCGCAACCTGCCTTTCCGGGTCGCCGAGCGGTCACTCTTCGCGGCCGAACGGGCGTCAGGGAAAGCTGACAAGGGGGGTTCCCCGGGGCCGCGGTGGGTCAGTTCGCGGGGTTGATGTGGATGGAGCCGGAGCCGGTCTTGGCGAAGACGGTCGCGGTGGCGCCGCGATCGTCGGGAACGTTGATTGTCTTGTCGCCCGAGCCGGTCGACGAGTCGAGCTTGTAGCGTCCGGGTGGGAGGTTGATGCGCAGGTCGCCCGAGCCGGTCACCGCGCGAACGTTCGACGGCGCGACGCCGAAGTTCAGCCTGATGCTCCCCGAGCCGGTGTCGGCGAGCAGCCTGCCGCCGCCGAGGGCGGTCGCCATGATGTCGCCCGACGAGGTGTGCAGGTCGTTTTGGGCGCCGACCGAAGCGACCCGCACCGATCCCGACCCGGTATGCGCGCGCACCGCGCCGGGCACGTCGCGTACCACCACGTCGCCGGAGCCCGTCTGGACGTCGGCGGCCGCGACATCGGCGACACGGATGGAGCCACTGCCGTTGCGGATGCGCACCTGGACGGCGGCGGGCACCGTCAGGTCGTAGTCGATGGAGCAGTCCGCGCAGCCCTTCACGAAGGTCAACACCCCGTTGGAGACGTGCTGGTCAGGTCGCGGCTTGGTCGACCCCCGGTAGTGAATGGTGCGGTGGATGGCGGCGCCGGTGCCCGGGCCGGTGCGGATCGTGATGTCGCCATCGCCGGCCGCCAACTGCACGGCGGTCAGCGGGCCGCTCACGTTGGCGTCGTCGGTGGTCGAGCGGGAGCCCAGGTGGACCTCGAAGCGGCATCCGGTGACGGCGAGCCCGGCGGCCAGGGCGGCGGCCGCCAAAGCGGCGACGCGGTAGGACATGGGGACCCCCTGATGTCGGTAGCACGGCTGACGTTAGTCAGCGAGATCGCCGGTATCCATGGAGCTATCGCGTGATCTCGGGGTGGGGGTAACCCCACCCCGGCGCGGAATTCGTCATCGTTCGGGTGGTCGCCGGAACCGGGTTTCGAACCAGGGAAAGTCGGGGGAGCCGTCGCCGGGCTCGCCGCCGCCGTGCGGGGGGCCGGCGCCGTTGGTCTCGCCGGCCGGGCGGCCGGTGTGACCGTCACGACGCCGATCGCGCAGGACGGACTCCCAGCTTTGGTCGGCGAGCGGGGTGCTCACCTCGAAGGTCGGGCCGATGTATCCCGTGCCGAGCGGGTCGTCGCCGAAGTCGCGTTCGGGCGTCGGCGGTGCGGACCGGCGCGGGTCAGGTGACGCGACCGGCGCGGCCAGCAGCCCCGGCCAGTGGCCCGGCGGCGCTCCGGTGGCCGGTGGCCGGCTGGGCGGAACCCGGTTGGCCTGCGGCCGGACGGGCGGCGGTCCGTGGGGTTGGCGCCGGGGGGGCTGCCGTCCGTTGGGTTGCGGCCCGTTGGGTTGCGGTTCGTACGGCTGGGTGGGTTGCCGCTGGTGGGGGTGTGGCCCATGCGGCGGCGGCCACGGTCCGTCGGCCGACGGTGGAGGGTGGGCAGGGGGGACGGGACGCGGCCCCGGCACGCCTTCCGCGGTATCGATGGGCGGCGGGTCATAGGCCTCGCGGGCGCGGTGCCGGCGCTGCCGCCGGCCCATGAAGAGGCTGATCACCAAGAGCAGCCCGCCGCCGCCGAGGAAGCCGATGCGGGGCAGGTTGGCGTGGGCGCTCACCGCCGCTCCCTCGGCCTCCGGCTGAGGCGGGGCCGGCTGGCTGAGGGGCGGCGGCGCCTTGCAGATGCGGTTGGCCGCGTGCACCCCCCGCAGCGCGTCGGCGACGCCGGCGCCGACCTTGGTGTTCCGGCCGCCCGGTGGGCGGTGCGTGGTGCCTTCTTCCAGCGCCTGCTTGGTCTGGTCCGGCGTCAGTGTGGGACAGCGCGCCCGGATCAGCGCCGCGATCCCGGCGACGATCGCTGCCGAGGGGCTGGTGCCCGTGCCTTGGACGTACGAGCGGCCCGCGTCGGCGCTGATGATGTCAACGCCGGGGGCGGCGACCGAGACATAATCGTGCCGGTTGGTGAACTTGGCCGGCCGCAGCGCCTTGTCCACGGCGCCGACCGCGGTGACGCCTGGGTAGGCGGCGGGGAAGTTCTTGCGGTTGAGGCCGGCGCCGTCGTTGCCCGCGGACGCGATGAGCATCGCGCCCTTGCCGAGCGCGTAGCGGACGGCCTCTTCCTCGATCGGGTTGCCGTTGTAGATCATCTTGCCGCCGCCCAGGGACATGTTGATGACCTGCGCGCCATGGTCGACGGCGTACCTGATGCCTTTGGCGACCGCGTCTTTGGTGCGGCTGACCTGGTCTCGGTCGGAACGCTCCGGGTCGTCGTTCTCCCACGTCACCCTGATCGAGAGGATCTTGGCATGCGGAGCGACCCCGACCATGCCGGCGGACCGCCTAGGCCCGTGGCCGTGAGCCGCGATGATGCTGGCCATCGCGGTGCCGTGCCGACCCCAGTAGCGGCTGCCGGGGCGGCGGCCGTGCCCGGTGTAGTCGGGCCCCTGGATGACGCGGCCGACGAGGTCGGGGTGGCGGCCGTCGACGCCGGTATCGAGAACGGCGACGGTCACACCGGCGCCCTTGGACCACCTCCACGCCTGGGGGACGTGCAGCGCCGACAGCGACCACTCCCGGCTGCGGATCAGGTCGGCCTTCGCCGCTCGGGTCACAGATGCCGCGGAAGTGGCAGGTGGAGCCGGTGCCGCATCGGCGGCGGTCGCGGCCGCCGCGGCCGGCATCGCCGGAATGATCAACGAGAGGGAGAGTGCCGCGACCGTGGGAAGGCGTCGGTGGGTCCGCTCTGGTCGGCGTCGGCCGGCAGCGGACACGGCACCGAACCTCCTCTCCGGCCTGTCACCGCGGTCGATAAAGGACGCCCACTTTCGGCGACGTGATCGAACGAAACGAAGTCGCACAGTCGGAAACAAGTTGAGCCCGGCCGGTGACGTGGCTTGTCACAGCGCCGAGGCCCACTTGTCATGTGCCGCCTCATTGTGCCATGGGGCGGGCCGTCCGCTCCTGCTCTCCGCGCACATCGTGGAGATAACCGTGCACCCGTAACCTGGACCGGGTCGCCACCGTACGGCCCTGACGAGCGCGAATCGCCGGAAGGATGAGTAAACCCACCGGTAATAGTGCGGCGGTGTAACGTATCTACCGGACCTTCCGGTCTTACGGTGCTGGCTGGCCGCAGCGCGTTCTACGCGTCCTTCCCCGGTGGCCAGTCCTCGCGGGGCCACGTGCCCCGGCACGTCGCAGGCTTGTTCACAAGCCCGCCACCAGCCGGTCACCTGCGGGCGGCCCGCGTGGTGCGCTTGTGAACAAGCTTCGCGAACCGGCGCGGGGGCGGTGGAGAGTTAGCCCGCCGCGCTCTCGCCGGCCGACTCGCCCCTCGTGTCGCCCGTCGTGCCGCTCGGCACGTCACTGGTCGCCGCCGCGGATCTTCTCAATGGCGTCCGCGCTCATGGGCGTTCGCACAGCGGTCCTGGTGAAGCGCGTCAGCAATCGGGCGAACTCCGTCCGCTCCGCCTCCGTCCAGTCGGCGAGCAACTCCGCCAGGTAGGCGCGCCTGAATCGGTCGGCGACAGTCTTAAGTCGCCACCCCGCGTCGGTGAGCTGCAGGTTGGCCCGCCGCGCGTCCCGTGGCGAGGGCCGGCGGGCGACGAACCCGGCGGCGATGGCATGCCCGACGAGACGACTCGCCGTCGACGGATCGATGCTCAACCGCTCGGCCACCGCGCCGACCGTCACATCCTCCGCCCGCTCGGCCGGCGGCGGTGCCCCGCATCCGTCGTCGTCGGTGCTCAACTGCGCAACGGCATAAACGACGAGCAGACTCGATGTCTGGACGGGCCGCCCCGACAGGCCTTGATCGCGAAGCTTGCGGATGATCTCTGGCTTGGCCCATACCCGGCGGATATGGAAAAGCGCGGCTTCGATCTTGACCAGGGCGGAGTCGGTGTGCCCCATGGGCATCTGACTCGCCGCCATCGGGGCCTCCAAGCGGTTGGGCTGAATCTGCCGTTTGAAGCAGGTATACCCCAATGCATGCATTCTGCACATGAAACGTGTGAACGATCGGATGCACCAAGATCAACTTAAGGTCATGCCGGATCTCCGCCCGGATCCCTGTCGTCACCGAGGTCGCCACCGAAGTGCCGGCCGGCCGACTCGCGGTGGCCGGATTGATCCGGCCGGCCCATCGGACCACCCGGGCCCATAGGTGAGCCCGGGCCCAAATGGTCGCCCGGGCCTATGTAGTCGGCCCG
>CALAED010000212.1 GCA_937891035.1 uncultured Thermomonosporaceae bacterium
CCGTTCGCGCCGGCCGCCGCATCGGCGGCGGGTACGAGCCTGGCCAGGGCCGGCCCCGTGGACGCGCCATCGATCGCCGCGACAGCCGCCATGGCCGCCCCGCCGGCGGCGATGGGACAGCCTGCGGGGGACGAGGCCGGCGGGGGCGACGCGCCCGTGGCCGCCGGGCGAAGCGACGACGCCGACGACGCCGACGACGCCGACGATGGCAAGGGCGGCGAGGGTGCCGGAGAGCCCGAAGCCGCGCCCGACGGCGACACGGCGACGCGACCGGCCGATGGTGGGCCGGCGGGCGGCGGCATGCACGGGCCGTACGGGATGTACGGCGCTGGTCTCGGCGGCGGGTTCGGCGGTGGCCTATCGCAGCCGGGCGGGCACTCGGCGGGCGCGCCGGCCCTGCCGCGCGAGGCGGCCGAGGTCCCGTTCATCCCGTCCGACGCGCCGCCCGCCGACGCGGGGTCGACGCAGGACTCCGAGCCTGGCGCGCCGACGACTGAGCCGCCGGTGGACCGGCCGTTCTCCTCCGCCCACGGCGAAAGCCCGGGTGGCGCGGCGCATGATGCGCCCCCAGCCCCGTACGCCCCGCCCGCCGCGGCGCCGACCGGGTTCGAGCAGGCGGAGGGGCTGACGGAGGAGCGGCCGGCCGACCCGCCGGCCGACCGCGCCGCGGCGCCGGGCCCGGCCGTCTTCATGGTCCCGCCACGCCTGGGCGGCGCAGGCGGGTCGCCGCGCCGGACGACTGGCTCCCGGCCCGCCCGCAGGTCCGGCTCTCGGCCTAGCCCTCGGTCGGCCGCGCCGGCCGCATCCGCCGCGCCGGACGACCTGGGGGCCGCCGCGCCGGAGCCGTCGGCCGAGCTGCGACCGAGTGAGGCCGCACCGGCCGGTCTTCCCGCGCACCTGCGGGCGGCGTACGACCTCAGCGAGGCGACCCCGGCCGGCCGCTCGCTCTACGGGCCGGATGAGCCGAACATGCGAGAGCTGGCCCGCCGGGTGCGGCCCGATCCCGACCGCTACGTCCTCGACGGGTGCGGTACGCCGGCGGGCATGCGCGTCGGCGACCGGGATCTGCGGGTGGCCGACATCGCCGCCATCGTCCGCGACGACCCGGCCTGGGACGGGCGCGAACTGGTGCTGCTGTCGTGCGGCTCCGTCGGCGGTGGTGCCGAGTTCGCCGCCGATCTCGCCCGCGACCTCGGCGTTCCCGTCGTCGCTTCCCGAGGCCCCGTGTGGTCCGACCGCCGCGGGCGGGTCTTTTTCGCCCTCGCCCCTGACCAGCCGCTGACCAACGGCGGGCAGGGCCCGACCTGGCCGCCGGACCGCGGCTGGCGGACGTTCCATCCCGACAGCGTTCCGGCGCCGCCCGGCCCGGACGCGGTCGTCGTGGCCCGCACGGACGACGGCGACGGCCTGACCGAGCCGAGTATGGGCACTGCGGCGGCCACGAACCGCGTGCAGCGGTGAGCTGGGCACGGGGTGACGGTTATGGGGGAAGATGTCCGTACGGCCGCGGTCGCCGCCATCGATCGCGATTTAATGGCTGACCGTTCCGCCGCCGATTCGGGGCGGCGGCCGCCCGGGCGCGGAATCCGCTCCCGGGTCCGCACAGCCGCCCGCAAACGACATAGTGTCCGCCGGCCCGGCGCTCGGGCGTCGGGGCGGGCCGAACAACGTTTCCACGCCATCCCCCACATGGCCTCCAGCCACCGAAAGAAAGGGACCCGCGCAATGTCGACTCCCGAGCACGGTCCGCCGCTCCCGGGGGCGGCCACACCGCCAGGGCCGGCAGCCGCACCGCCGGGGCCGCTGCCGTTCGACGAGGACCGGTACAACCAGATGATTCAGGACATCGGGCGGGTGCTGCTGCGGATGGCGCCCGCTGGATGGCGGCGTATCGACCTCAAGGTGCTGATGGTGGCGCCCGGCCACGACATCACCGTGACGATGATCATGGAAGACGGGACGACGACCGCCGTCGAGCCGCCCGAGGTGATCGGCCAGATCGCGGCCGAACTCCGGGCCAGGATGTACCGCGAGGGCGAGGGCACCTGGTTCGGCATGCGCTACACGCTTGACCCGCCCAGCGACTTTCACGTCAGCTACAACTTCGACTTCGACCCCCTGTGGGAGCCACCGGTCCGGCCGGACGTGTTCGCCGAGGACGTCGCGGTCTTCCCGCGGGACGAGCAACACGTGCCAGGCTGGCTGCGCGAAAAGCTTGTTGAGACGGGGGCCGGATCCGCGGGGCCGAGCCATTAATTCCCGTTCGGCCCCGAGAGCACTAGCGGGCCACGGAAGGGAGGCAGATGTGGTCGTCAGCGAGCAAGAGCTGCTGAACCCGACGGAACAGGACGTGGTGCTCCAGGACATCGCGCTTGTACTGGCGCACAACCTTCCCCCTGGATGGCAGGAGTGCCTCGTCACGCACCACGCCCTCGGCGCGCACACCGAGACGACCGTACGGATCGAGCGGCTCAACGGCCCGCCGACCGACGTGTCGGGCCCGGAGGTGCTCGGCGAGTTGCTCGCGCGGCTGCGCACCGGCATGTACCGGCCCGGCGTGGGCACGTGGTTCAGCGCTCGGTTCCGGCTGACTCATCCGGTGGACTATCGGATCGAGTACGACAACACCGGGCGACCGGACTGGTCGGCGCCGCCGCCCGACGAGGCGTACGCCGACGAGGCGCGGATGTTCCCGCGCGCTCCAGAGCACGTCCCAGGCTGGCTGCGCGATCGGGCCAGAGACTCCGACGACACGCCCGAAGACCGGCCTCGCGGCGACGAGGGCGCACCGGCCGAAGCGACGACCCCGAGGTTCCAGATGGCTCGGGTGTTCGACTCGCTGGGGCCGGGGCAGACGCCGCAGCTGAACCGGCCGCCGGTGCCGGACGATGAGGTCGAAGCGGTCGCCGACTACCTGACCAAGGCCCCGCTGGTGCTGGCAGCACGCAGCCTCGACAACGACCTGCTCGACCCCGCCCGGCCCGAGAAGGTACCGCTGACCTATCTCACCGACGGCACCTGGATCTGGCCCGGCGGGGTGGGTTACTACCTGCGTACGCACGGTGTGCCGCCGGAGCCTGAGCTGGTCGACCACATTCGCCGCCAGGGTTTCCAGCCCCCAGAGGTCGATGATTACACCCGCGACGTCGCCGTCGCCGCCATCATGGGCCAGCCACCACCGCCCACGCCCGAGCCCGCGCCCGCGAATGAGCCATCTCCCTCCATGGCGCCACCCGAGCCGGCGCAGCCGCCATCAGCGGCGGGGGAGCCGGGCCCGTCTGGGGTGGCGTCTCCTCCGACGCCACGGGAGAGGACGCCGAGCGCGGAGTCGCCTGCGGCGGCGGACCCGTTGGCCCATCCACCGGTGATGGGGTCGCCTGGGTTGGCGTCGTCTCCGCTTGGGCCGCTGTCATCAGCGGCGGGGGAGCCGGACCAGCGTGGGGTGGCGCCTCCTGCGGCGTCGTCGGAGCCCGAGGCGTCCTCGCCCATTCAGCCGTCTGCGGCGGCGAGCCCGTTGGCCTCGCCGCCGCTGATGGGGTCGCCTGGGTTGGCGTCGTCTCCGCTTGGGCCGTCGTCATCAGCGGCGGGGGAGCCGGGGCCGTCTGGGGTGGCGTCTCCTGCGGCGACAGGGGAGAGGACGCCGAGTGCGGAGTCGCCTGGGGCGGCGTCGTCGGAGCCCGAGGCGTCCTCGCCCATTCGGCCGCCTGCGGCGGCGGGCCCCTTGGCGTCCCCTGAGCCGGCGTCGTTTGAGCCGGCGTCGTCTCCGCATGGCCCGCCGTCATCAGCGGACCAGCCTGGGGTGGCGTCTCCCACGATGCCGGGGGAGAGGAAGCAGAACGCGGAGCCGGCTACGGCGGCGCCGGAGCCGGTGCCGTCCATGGCACCCGCGGCCGAAAGCGCGACGCGAGTCGACGCGGGCGTAGACCGGGATAGGCAGGCGCTCCAGCGGCTGCGCGCCCGGCTGACCGAGCTGGGCGTCGATCCAGAGTCGTACGGTATCGAAGTCATCATCCCGGACGCCTGGTGCCTGGTTCGCGAGGGCGCCGGCTGGGCGGTCTTCCGGACGGCCGGCGGCGACCGTGCGGTGAACCTCGCCTTTCCCGTCGCCGAGCAGGCCGCTGCGTTCTTGCTCGGTGTGCTACTGATGGGCGCCGGCCAGCCGCCGGCGCCCGCGGCTTCGTCGGTGACCAAACTCGACCTCAGGCGGCCGGCGCGCAGGTATGACGGACCGATCGCACCGTTGCCGGGGGAGCCGCCGGTCACCCTGTTCCGCAATCTGCGCGAGCTAGAACTGGTCGCCGGCACCGAGGTCGATCGCATCGGCGACCCCGGCGGCAACCTGACGTACGCGGCCGGCACCCACTACAGCCAGCGGTCGCTGCCGCCGGAGTGGGAGAACCGGCCCTACCACGTCTATCGGCTCCAGCAGTCGCTGCGGGTGCTGATCGGCACCGCCGTGCCATGGTTCGATCAGCCCGGCGGCGGCACCGGTTACTTCTTGCCGGTTTCCATCGCCGAGTTGCTCGCGGACGGCGCTCTCGTCGAAGTAGAGCCGGCGCCCCTATAGGACATAGGCCATCATGACCGGTCCAGCGCTTGACTTCGCGTGTGTCGCCCGCGCGATCCGTGGCGTGGTGACCATAACGTCACCCTTTACGTCTATCGTGTTTGCCTGGCCTTTCTCGGGGCCCCGCAGGCCGTAGAACCTCCGGGAGAGTGGGATGCAAACCCGTCGCGACCTCTACCAGGCGCACAAGTTGATGATGCAGCGGGTCAGCCTGGCACTGTTGTCGGGCGAGCCCGACCTGCCCGAGTCGCCGATGCGCAGGCTGACGGTTGCGGCGCTGTCCGGCGCGATGGTGGCGGTGCTCATCGCGGCGGTGTACGGGATCATCGGGCTGCTGCGCGGCGGGGGTACGAACGGCATCGAGCAGCCGGGGACCTTGATCATCGAGAAGGAGACCGGCACTCGGTACGCCTGGTCGGCCAGAGACGAAAAGCTCATCCCGTTCGTCAACTACACCTCGGCCCTGCTGGCCCTCCAGACCGACAACCCCAAGACCAAGACGGTCTCTCGGCAGTCGCTCGCCAAGTACGTGCGCGGCCCGATCTCTGGGATCGTCGGCGCCCCCGACTCGCTGCCCGACCCGGACGAGCCGGCCAAGGCGCCCTGGTCGCTGTGCGTACGAAGGGCCGACAACGGGCGGGGCGGGACCACGCCGGTGGTCACACTGGTCGGCGGCCGCGACGTGGGCGGCCGGACGCTCGGCGGCGCGGAGGCCGTGGTCGTCATCGCGAACAACCAGCCGTGGCTGATCTACAACAACCAGCGGATGCGGCTGACGCCGAGCGGCCTGCGCGCGCTGGGCGTCAACCAGCCGGCGCCGGTCTCCGATATCTGGCTGAACGGCATCCCGGCCGGCAACGACTTCGTCGCTCCGCAGATCTCCGGCCGGGGCCGCACCGGGCCCGGTCCCAACGGCCAGCAGGCTCCCGTCGGCCAGGTCTACCGGGTCCAGTCGCCCACCGGCGGCGGCGACCTATGGTACGTGCAGCTGACCGACGGGCCCGCACTCATCTCAGAAAGCCAGGCGAACCTGCTGCTCAGCGATCCGGCGAGCAAGGACGTGCCGACGCCGCGACTGGTCCCATCCGCACAGTTGGGCGACCTGTCCGCGCAGCGCATCAAGGATCTGCCCGACACCATGCCCAGGCCCAGCATCTACGATCCGGTCCAGCCGTTGTGCGCCGTCTACAGCGGCACCGACAGCCTGTCGATGGACGCGCGGCTGGCGATCGGGGGATCGCTGCCCGATGTCACGACCACGGCGATCGCCGCGCCGACAAACAGTGCGAACACCGGGGGGATCGATCAGATCGTGCTACCCGGCAGCGGCACCCTCGCCGGCCAGCTGACAACGCCCAAGGTGGCTCCCCAGAGTTTCTTCATCATCACCGATCAGGGTCTGAAGTTCCCGATCCCGAAAGCCGATGATGTGAAGAAACTAGGATTTGACGCAGGCAAGGCTTCTCCGGTTCCAAGCAATCTGCTGCGACTTATCCCACAAGGCCCGGACTTGGTTCCCGCGGACGCGCTGAAACCTGTTCCGGCTACAGGAACCGCCAGCTCAACGGGCCCTTGACCGCCTAGTCGTAGAAAGTCACAGACTGTTACACCAGTTTTGTGCACTTCTATCTCGCCAAACAGGTGGACAACGGAGAGCATTTCTTCATAAGCTTATGGGCGCTTTGTCGATGACGTCGAAATTACATGGAGGTGAGTCGTGGCGGACCAGTCCCAAGTCGATAGGGCAGCGATGGCCCAGGCCGCGCAAAGGCTCGAGGACGCGGCGGGCACCACGAGGACCATCAAGACACAACTGCAGTCACACAAGGCTGAGCTGCTGTCCAACTGGGAGGGCAACGCCGCACGGGCGTTCGGTACGGTCTTCGATCAGTTCGACACGAGCTTCCAGAAGGTGCTCACCACGATGGAAGAGATGCACGGCAAGCTCGTGCAGACCAAGATCAACTACGAGCGTACCGAAGAAGAGCAGCAAGCCACGGTCAACCGGGTCGCCGGCCTGATCAACAACCAGTAGCGACCTGACCAGTAACGACGGGAGGACACGGATATGAGTGGCGACAGCCGCACACGGGTTGTCTTCGGGGGCATGCAGAGCGGCCAAGAGAACTTCGTCGCGGCCCACCGGGCGCTCGAGAACACGCTCACCGAGCTCGAGCACGACATGGAAGCCAAGCTGGCCGAGTGGGACGGCGCGGCACGACAGGAATACATCCGGGCCAAGGCCGAGTGGCGGGCCGCGGCCGACCACATGGCCGTGGTGCTGGCGAACCTCGGCAGCGTCATCGGCTCCGGTCACGAAAACTACGGTGGCGCCGAGCGCTCGGGTGTCAACCTCTGGAGCGGCTGACGCGGCGACGCGTTCGCGCAGCCTGCAGAGCTTCCAGGCGATGACCCCGGCCGTTCGATCGACGTGGCCGGGGTCGCGCGTCGGATTGATGCGCAACCCCTCCCATATGCGCAACTCCCACACATGTGGGCCATACATCATTGAGCTGATCAACAACGGACGTGCCGGGGGAGTCGGCAGGAGGTAAGGGATCATGGTACGAGATGGCGGCGGTGGCGGGGGTTATCCGAGGAACCTGCCGTCCGTCGGCGATCACGTCGAGGTGGATCGCGACATGCTTCGAGACATCGCCAAGCGGTTGCAGGCCGACCTCGATGAGCTCAATGGCTGGAACAACGGTTCGCTCAAGGATCTGCAGGACAACGAATCCGAGTGGATCCCCGAGAACTCGCTCGGCGAGTACAACGCGGGCCGGCAGATAGCGTCGACGTTCACCCAGGCGTACAGCCAGATCGGAGGCACCTACAGCCAGTTCTTGGGCTCGTACCAGCAGGTCATCACGGGCATCCTGCAAACGGTCAATGGCTACCAGCGCGCGGAGGACGCCACCGCTGAGGCCGCGAACCGGGCCAATATCGGTGGGCAGTCCGGTGGCGGACAAACGGCTGGTGGATCCGGAGGCGGCGGAGGCGGCGCGTGGTAATCGCCATCCGCTGCGGTAGGAAGGACGCGAGACAATGACCAGCAACAGGATCCAGCAGAACGTCCAGGGCGGTGAAGACTGGGGCGGCAACCACGCCGACCTCGCGGTCTGGGAAGACGACGTCGAGGCCGTCCGGGCCATGCTTCAGAAGATGCGGCCGCAAGACGTCGACCGCGGTGCCGCCGCGTTCCAGCGAGTCGCCGAGCGCATGCGCACCAGCGTCGAACTGCTCTACAACCAGGCGTCCAAGATGACCGAAGCCTGGGGCGGCGAAGCGGCGCAGAACGCGATGCGCCAGATGCAACGGGCCTACGACCAGGCCAACGAGATCTACGACAAGAGCAATCAGACCAGCAGCGCTATGTCGCGGCACGCCGGAA
>CALAED010000213.1 GCA_937891035.1 uncultured Thermomonosporaceae bacterium
CACATACGGCGGGTTCTACCTCGGCTCGATCGGCGGCCCGGCGGCGCGGCTGGCCCGCGACTGCATCAAGCAGGTCGAGGTCATCGAGTACCCCGAGCTGGGCATGGAGGCGGTCTGGAAGATCGAGGTGGTCGACTTCCCCGCGTTCATCGTGGTCGACGACAAGGGCAACGACTTCTTCGCCGACACGACCGGCCCGCTGCTCACCGTCGGCCGCCGTCCCTAAGCGCGGGCGCCTCGGGCCGGGACGGCGGGCCACGTCCGTGGCAGGCTGGGCTGTGGGAGGTGTCTTCGATGACCGAGCAGAGCCATTTCCGCATCGAACACGACTCCATGGGCGAGGTGCGAGTCCCGGCGGCGGCCAAGTGGCGGGCGCAGACCCAGCGGGCGGTGGAGAACTTCCCGATCTCCGGGCGCACCCTCGACCGCGAGCACATCGCCGCGCTCGGCCACATCAAGGCGGCCGCCGCCAAGGTCAACGCCGATCTCGGCGTGCTCGACGCGGACATGGCCGCGGCCATCGCCGACGCCGCCCAGGAGGTCGCCGACGGTCACTGGGACGACCACTTCCCGATCGACGTCTTCCAGACCGGCTCGGGCACCTCGTCGAACATGAACGCCAACGAGGTCATCGCGACGCTCGCCACCGAGCGCCTTCGCCGTGCCGTGCACCCGAACGACCACGTCAACGCCTCGCAGTCGTCTAACGACGTGTTTCCGTCCTCGATCCACATCGCGGCCACCGGGGCCGTACGCGACGGCCTGATCCCGGCGTTGCGGCATCTGGAGGGCGTGCTCAACAGCAAGGCCGTGGCCTTCGCGACGGTCGTCAAGTCGGGGCGTACGCATCTGATGGACGCGACGCCGGTCACCCTCGGGCAGGAGTTCGGCGGGTACGCGGCCCAGATCAAGCTGGGGGTCGAGCGACTGCTGTCCGTGCTGCCCAGGCTCGCCGAACTGCCACTCGGCGGAACGGCGGTCGGCACCGGCATCAACACCCCGCCCGGGTTCGCCGAACGAGTGATCAGCGAGGTGGCCAGGGTGACCGGGCTGCCGCTCACCGAGGCGCGCAACCACTTCGAGGCGCAAGGTGCCCGCGACGCCCTCGTCGAGACGAGCGGCGCCCTGCGGACCGTCGCGGTCAGCCTCAACAAGATCGCAAACGACCTGCGGCTGATGGGGTCGGGACCGCAGGCCGGGCTGGCCGAGATCCACCTGCCCGACCTGCAGCCGGGCTCGTCGATCATGCCGGGCAAGGTCAACCCGGTCATCCCCGAGGCGGTCTGCATGGTCGTCGCGCAGATCATCGGCAATGACGCGGCCATCGCGTTCGGCGGCGCGGCCGGCAACTTCGAACTCAACGTGATGCTGCCGATGCTGGGCCGCAACATCCTGGAATCGATCCGGCTGCTGACGAACGTGTCCCGGCTGTTCGCCGACCGGTGCGTCGAAGGCGTCGAGGCCGACGTCGACCGTTGCCTCACCTACGCCGAGTCGTCGCCGTCGATCGCGACGCCACTGGGCCGCCATCTCGGCTACGAAGCGGCCGCCGCCGTGGTCAAGCAGGCCCTGGCGGAGCGCAGGACGATCCGTGAGGTCGTGTTGGAACGCGGCCACGTCGAGGACGGCACGCTCACGCTCGAACAACTCGACGCCGCGCTCGACGTGCTCGGCATGACCGGATCGGCGGCCCGCTGATCGCCGATTCCTGGCGCCCGCGTGGTCACGCCCGGCGGACCGGCGCGTGACCACGCGGTGCATACGAGCCATTTAGCACCATTAATACCAGTTAGTACCAGCCGGTGGCCCTGGCATGTCGCCACGCGCGGCACGGGCTGCCGTATTGGTGTTTGATATATCCAAGCCCCCATCTGATCTGAGTGCGCGGATTCGTGCGCCAGTCACGGCCCGCGCTGCGCATTTTCCCGCCCGGCACCGCCTGTGGAATTCCGTACGCCCCGGAATACCTGTTGCGGGCCCGGTGGTTCCAGCCGCTCTCCCGCGTCCAGAGCCGGTTCAGACAGTTGAAATGCCGGTGTGACCAGCCGCCGCGCGCCACCATGCCGGCCGCCCGCAGTTTGGTCCGGTGCATCCGACCGGCTTGCCCATAGTGCCGATGCTGCCGATGCCGGACGCGTATCCGTTTGGATGTCTTCGTTGCCCGTTTGTCGTGGTCGTGTATTTGGATCCTCGAAGCCTGCTTCGAGGCGACCGCCTGCGCGGGCATTTCCCCCATGAGCCCGGCCGCGAGAAACGACGCGGTCACGACCGCGATGGTCGTGCCGACCGCGCCGCGGCCGCGAGGCGGCCGAACGCCGAAGCCGATGTGCCGATGTCGAGTCAAGATAATCCTTCCGCCGGCCGCCGCGCCGGTCGCGCGGTCGAGCGTTCTCATCCCGGCGGGTGCGTCCCCGCGGACGACCGGGCACCGTGACGCGGCGCGACGGGTGCCGCCGGGCCGCCGAACGCCGCCCGCGGCGGGGCGGCATTCTGTAGTACTCGTCCACGATTGCGGTGATGTACGAGCTTTCCGGGATGCCGATGGCGAACCACACCGCGTTCGCCTGTGTTGCTGACACGCCGGCTAGCGTTTCCAGATCGGCGCGCCGACTCAGCCTTTCGCGGCGATCAATGACATGCGTTTGCCGATCGATGGCGGTCATGAAAGAAAGAGGGCGGCCAATGGCCGCCCTCTTTTATCGCTTTTAATATGCGGACGCGGTCCCGGAAGCCCCGCGCTGGCGTGAAATGCCCGCCACGCGACGGTTCGGGGCTTAGCCTCCTTTAGTACCAACCGGCGGACAGGAAGTGGCTCCACGCGGCACATGGCCCGCCGTACCTGCCCTTGATGTATCCAAGGCCCCACTCGATCTGAGTGGAAGCGCTGTTGAGCCAATCCGAACCGGCGCTCGCCATCTTCGAGCCTGGATTCGCCTGTGGAATGCCGTACGGGCCGCTCGGGCTGCCGGCGTGCACATTCCAATGGCTCTCGTGGTTCCACAGCTCGACCAGGCAGCCGAACTGGGTATCGGGGTTGAACCCAAATTTCGGCAGCATGGCCTTGGCGATGCGCTGCGCCTCACCGGCCGGTACGGGATTGCCGGCGGGCGCGGCCGCGACCCGCGGATCCGTCGTTTTCTTCGGTTCCGGGGGCGGCGTCCCCCGCACCGCGAGCACGGGCCGCTTGGCGGCGTCCCGCCGGGCCGCACGGGCCGCACGGTCGGCCAGCATCCTGCGGGTTTGCGCCTCGCTCGGTCCCCGCATCGCGTCGGCCAGTTGCGGGGCGGCCCGCGCCGGGGCCACCGTTCCGATCTCGCCGCTGTCGTCGGAGCCGGTCAGCGCGAACGCCGCCCCACCGCCGGCGAGCACGGTGACCGCGGTGGCGGCCGCGATGAGGCTCGTCTTTCGGCCGGGCCGGCGCCGACCGGGTTCGGCGCCGCCGACCTGGCGCGTCTTGGCGGCGGGCCGCTCATCCAACGGCTCCGGTGGCCCCGGCGGCACCGGGGGCGGCGGGCCACCCGCCACCTTCACATCGGGGTGGACGGCACCAGGCCCGATGGTCAGGACATCCGCTTCGTCTTGTCGATCGTCTTGCTGAGGTGACCCGTACGAGCCTCCGTCCAAGACGGTCCTTCCGACGGTCGCCCGCGCACCGGGTGCGCGCACGAAAGCCTCACCCCCAGCGTGGAGGCGCGCCAGCTGGCTGACGGCGGCCACGCCCACGGCGTGCCGACGCGGTCCGGACGGATGAGCGGGGAGGTACGGACCACCGTGCACGGGAGGTGCTTACGACGCTCAACCCTGCTTAGCCCCAGGGGTGGCTCGCAACCGAAACGCCACGATCGGCCTCATCTGCCACGCTGGCCACGTGGGTCCTCCATGGCGAAAACCTCCCTAAGAGCTGTGGTTTTTCGCCAGATCACCCGCTGCCTGTGACGTTGGTCACGAGACCGCAAAAAGAATTCGATCAACTGCGGATTGTCATGGTTTTCATGACTCGGGGCAAGATCACGCTGACGCCAGGTCCTGGGCGAGCCCCACGGCCGCCGGCAGTTCGGCCATGCGATCGATCACGGCATCGGCGCCGGCGAGCCGCTCGGCGGGCGTCAGCCCGGCGTAGCCGATGACCGTCATCCGGGCCGCCTTGGCCGCCGTCACCCCGTGTGGGCTGTCCTCGACGACCAGGCACCGCTCCGGCTCGGCCCCCATGCGCTCCGCCGCGTACAGGAACAGGTCAGGGTGCGGCTTGCCCCGCGCCACCTCGTCGGCGCTGAAGATCCGGCCGTCGAACCGGGCGAGCAGGCCCACCGCCGCCAGCGCCGTCTCGATGCGCTCGCGCGTGCCACTGGACGCGACGCACGTGGCGAGGTGATCGACCGCGTCGAGCGCGGCCACCACGCCGGCGACGGCGGTAAGCTCGGCGCGCATCCGGGCGAACAGCCGCTCGTGATAACGATCCTCGAAATCCGCCGGCAGCGGCCGGCCGAGCCGCGGCTCGACGGTCTGCCGCACCAGCCGGAGCGTGCCGCCGAGATAGTCGCGTACGGACTCCTCGTACGTCGTGGGATGCCCACACTCGGTGAGCAGCTCGGCGAGCACGCCATTGGCGATCGGCTCGCTGTCGACGAGTACGCCGTCGTTGTCCAGGATCAGCAAATCGAAGCGCACGCCAGCGACCCTACCCGCGGCCCACCTCAGCTCCGGCCGCGGGCGCGGGCCGCCATGGCACCAGGGATACGGCGCCGGGCGTACGGCTGACGGCTAGGCCCCGACGTCGCCGAGCATGTCGGTGACCAGGGCGGCGATCGGCGAGCGCTCCGACCTCGTCAGCGTCACGTGGGCGAACAGCGGGTGGCCCTTGAGCTTTTCGACCACGGCGACGACGCCGTCGTGCCGCCCGACGCGCAGGTTGTCGCGCTGGGCGACGTCGTGGGTCAGCACCACCCGTGAGCCAGTGCCGACCCGCGACAGGACGGTGAGCAGCACGCCGCGCTCCAGCGACTGCGCCTCGTCCACGATCACGAAGGCGTCGTGCAGCGACCGGCCGCGGATGTGGGTCAGCGGCAGCACCTCGAGCATGCCCCGGTCGAGTACCTCCTCGATCACCTCGGGGGTGGTGACCGCGGCCAGCGTGTCGTACACGGCCTGCGCCCAGGGCGACATCTTTTCGTTCTCCGAGCCCGGCAGGTAGCCGAGATCCTGGCCGCCCACGGCGTACAACGGCCGGAACACCACGACCTTGCGGTGCCGGTGCCGTTCCAGCACCGCCTCGAGCCCGGCGCACAGCGCCAGCGCCGACTTGCCGGTGCCCGCCCGGCCGCCGAGCGAGACGATGCCGACCTCCTCGTCGAGCAGCAGGTCGAGCGCCACCCGCTGCTCGGCGGACCGGCCGCGCAGCCCGAAGACCTCACGGTCGCCGCGAACGAGCCGCACGGACTTGTCCGGCAGCACCCGGCCGAGCGCCGACCCGTTCGCCGACTGGAGCCGCAGCCCCGTGTGGCACAGCTCATCGCGCGCGTCCTCAAGCTCGACCCGCCCATGCTCGTACAACTCGTCGAGCTGCTCGGCGGTCACGTCCAGATCGATCATCCCGGTCCAGCCGGACTCGACCACCGTGAGCTCGGCGCGGTACTCGTCGGCGGCGAGCCCGACCGAGGCCGCCTTGACCCGCAGCGGCAGATCCTTTGAGACGAGCACGACGTCGCGGCCCTCCTGGGCCAGCGAACGCGCGACCGACAGGATGCGCGTGTCGTTGTCGCCGAGCCGGAAGCCGGCGGGCAGCACGCTCGGGTCGGAGTGGTTGAGCTCGACCCGGAGCGTTCCCCCCTGATCGCCGATGGGCAGCGGCTCGTCCAGACGGCCCTGCTCGAAGCGCAGGTCGTCGAGGGTACGGAGCGCCTGCCGGGCGAAGTAGCCGAGCTCCGGGTGGTGCCTTTTGGCCTCGAGTTCGGTGATGACGACGATGGGGAGTACGACCTCGTGCTCGGCGAACCGCGTCAGCGCGCCCGGATCGGCGAGGAGAACGCTGGTGTCGAGAACGTACGTGCGCCGCTGGGCAGGAGCCGTGGACGACGTCTGGGTTGTGGCCACTCGCTCTCCTTCGGGCGCGCCCCCGAGAAGGCCCGCGCCCTTGCGTGGTGGGTCTCGGGGGTCGCCCCCCGAATCAACTCAGCGTGGGGACCTGACTCGAAGCTACGGCCCGGCCCCCAGAAGGAGACGGTGATTCGGCCGAATGTGGACGGAAATAGGGTGAATTGGACGTTAGGAGCCGTAGCGACGATGCCGCGCGGCGTACGAACGGAGGGCCCGCAGGAAGTCGACCTTGCGAAAATCAGGCCAGTAGACCTCGCAGAAGTGGAACTCCGAGTGGGCGCTCTGCCAGAGCAGAAAGCCAGAAAGCCGCTGCTCTCCCGACGTGCGTATGACCAGGTCAGGGTCGGGTTGTCCGCGCGTGTAGAGATGCTCGGCGATGTGCTCGACGTCGAGGATCTCGGCGAGTTCCTCGATGCTGGTGCCTTTGCTCGCATGCTCATGCAGCAATGAGCGCACCGCATCAGCGATCTCACGTCTACCTCCATACCCAACCGCGACGTTCACAATCAGGCCAGGAGCGTCAGAAGTGCGTTCTACAGCATCTTTAAGGACACGAGCCGTCTTGTCGGGCAGCAAGTCGAGGGCGCCCACGGGCTTGATGTGCCATCCGGCCTCGACCAGGCCCTGGACCGTGTTCTCGATGATCTGGAGCAGCGCCTCCAGTTCGCGGACGGGGCGGCCGAGGTTGTCGGTGGACAGCAGCCACAGTGTGACCAGTTCGACGCCCGCCTCGGTGCACCACTGCAGCAACTCGGAGATCTTGTCCGCGCCGCGCTGATGGCCGGTGTTGACGTCGCTCAGCCCCATCGATCGGGCCCACCGGCGGTTGCCGTCGAGGATCAAGCCGACGTGTCGCGGACAGGCGCCGGGCGGCAGCGAGCGCTCCAGTCGACGCTCGTATAGCCGGTAGACGAGGTCCCGGGCCCCCATGTGGTCATCCTCCTACGCGCCGACATGCCGCGAGCGGCAGTCAATTATCCCCTGGATCGGCGCGTTACGACTCCGTCTATGAGATCTCTGTAGCCGGCGCCCAAACGCTCGGCCTCCTGGAGCAACTCGGCGAGGAAATCGGACAACTCGCCCGATGTGAGTACGGCACGGACGCCGCGGCCGCTCGCGCCCCAGGCCTCGAGCACGGCCCGCCGGGCGATCCGCCATTGGCCGCCCGCCCAGCAGCAGGAGGTGCGCAGCGTACAGCGCAGCTCGCCGGTGCTGGCAAGGTCGCCGCGGTCCCGGCAGCGGAAGGCGAACAACTCCCGTTCCCTGGGCAGGTGGGCCCCCAGGTCATGGCCACACCCGGTCGCCCGCAGGGCACGATCGAGCGGCGGGTCGGGAAAGCGGTCATCGGTGTCCGGCCACGCGTTCGCCTGCGGCGAGTCGTCGGATCTGGCGGCGGTGAGCAGCCTCGACAGGGCGGCCAGCGCGTGCCCGCAGCGCTCTCCCACCACGCCGAACCGGCCGCCATCTCGCACCAGTTCGAGCGTGATCTCATACGGCGTGCCGCGCCGATCGAGGGACGGCACGGGAACGATCAGGAGCGACGAACCGTCGAGGCAGCGCAGTCCGTTCACAGGCCGCACCCTAGGCCGAACCGGAGACCATGATCGAGATCCCGGAATGACATTTTCCCGAAGCCTTACCTCGTGATCACCTGGCGGTGACCGGATACGATCCGGGCAACCCCTCGGCTTTGGAGGAGGCGTGCGGCTCAGCGCTCCCCCGCTCGCGCTCCCAGTCGGTCTGCCACCCGGTCTGCCGCTTGGCCTGAAACGCTCCCTGAAACTCTGCCTGGTACTGGGTCTGGTACTGGGCCTGGCGCCCGCCGGTCCGGCCCGGGGAGGCGGGGGCGGGGCCGGCGGG
>CALAED010000214.1 GCA_937891035.1 uncultured Thermomonosporaceae bacterium
GTGGGGTTGCCCGGAAGCGGACCGGTGAGGGTGACCTGGTGTTTTCGGGCCACTTGTTCAAGGTGGACGAGGGAAGTGTAGCCGCCGTCGACCAGATGGTCGGTCGGGCAGCAGTCCGCGGCGCGCCAGGGCGGTGTGGATGCCGGGCAGAGCCTGCGCGTCGTTCGTGGTGGCCGGTGTCGTGGCTACATCGGTGATCACGTTCACGCCGTCGCGGGTGCAGGTCTCGGTGAGATGGGCGAGGAACCCCTTCCAGCGGGTGACCTCCCGCGGCGGACATAGCGGGCCGAGGTGTCGTAGGGAGAGACGATCGCAACCGAGGAGGGCGGCACCCCACCGTCCTCGTCGGTGTGCCAGTGCAGACGGCCGGCCGCGTCGCGGTAGTAGTTCTGCACCATGATCTGCCGCAGGGCCTGGAGGCGGGGACCGAACGTGCAGTCTGCCCCGTGCTGATAGAGATGTTCCAGTAGCCGGAAGGCGTCGTGGCCGGTGGCGAGGATCCTGGTCTTGGGCCGGCTGGGGTTCTTGCCCGGGCGCACCGGGCGACCGTAGCGGCGTCCCCACTCCTCGTCCACCAGGTCGGCCAGCAAGTGCGGGGCGGTGTCGGCGATTTTCTTCCAGCGCTCCCCGGACCTGTGGGGCTTCATTATCGCGATTCGGGTACTGACCTGCGGGTTTCTCAGCGGGATCATGCGGTGGTTGGACAGGCTGGATGGTCATGGTGTGGTCGCTGCTGTACGACCTGACCCGCAACACGTTGGGCGTGATGCTGCTGCTGGGCGTCCGCGGCGATGCGGCCAAAGAGATCGAGATCTTGGTATTGAGGCACCAGCTCGCGGTGTTGCGGCGTCAAGTGAACCGCCCCAGCCTGCAACCCGCTGATCGGGTGGTGCTTACCGCCCTGTCGAGGATGTTGCCGCGGGCTCGCAGGAGCGCGTTCATAATGACGCCAGCGACACTGCTCGAGATGGCACCGCGACCTGGTCGCTAGGAGATGGACCTACCCGCGTAAGACGCCGGGGCGGCCGCGGGTTCGGCCAGAGATCCAGCGATGAGTGATGCGGTTGGCGGCGGAGAACCCGACCTGGCATCAGGTGTTGCGCACCCCACCCCAAGCCCCGCGCGCCAACACATTCGCCGAACGGTGAATCTTAAGCGTCCGCCGCGAGTGCACCGACCGGCTAATGATCTTTTCTCAACGCCACCTGGAATCCGTCCTGAAGATCTACACGAGTCATGTCAATGACCATCGTCCGCATCATTCCCTCGCCCAGCGGCCACCGAATCCCCCCTCCCCCGACCACCACCCGAGACAACTGTGTTGTCCGCCGGACCCGACTCCTCGGCGGCCTGATCAACAAATACCACAACGCGGCGTGACCACTACCGTGCTCGAATCAGTACTGGCCAGACCCACAACCATCGTCATAAACCTGCGATCCCGCCCGAACCACCGACTCACCGCCTGCCAAATCCGCAGCGGCCTACGTAGCGATTTGAGGAGCCCCACAGGACCGCGATCGTCGAGAGCGATCACTGAAATTGATGAACCCTAAGATCGCCGTTTCCCCCAAAGCGTGCGGTCCAGAGCCGTGGCCGAATAATGGGACCTACAGGTCTCGTGGCTAACGCGGCAAAAGCGTGAGCGTGGGGGTATGGCGGGGACGCACCACGGTGAAGTGCCGCCGGTCCAGGGTCGCGACTTCGGTCACGCCGAGGCGTTCAGCCGTTGCCACCACTGCGGCGTCGACGACACCGAGGGGAAGATCGGCGTATTGATCCATGAGTTCGGCCGCCCGCGCCAGGTCTGCCGGACTGGCCTCGATGAGGGAGAAGTCCCCCGCGGCCAGGGATCACACGAATTCGGCCTCGACCTTCGGGCCGGCCTCTCGAGCGATGAGATAGCAGGCCTCGGTGACGACCAGGGACGGAACGGCTAGTAGTTCACCCGCCAGATGCACGGAGGTGAACAACTCCACACAGCGCATGTGGTTGACATCGCCGGCCAGCGCTGCCGCCACGAGCGGACCAGTGTCGACCAGGATCACGGTTGCTGGCCGAGTTCGCCACGCAGGATTTCGTCCACTCTTTCGGAAATGTCAGGCTCTCGGGCCTGACCGGCACCGAACCAGCGAGGCGGCCAGGTCCCGCTGGCACGCCCGGCACGGGCACGCAGCAAGGCCAGCGCCGTAGGCACCTCCTCATCGGACAACTCGTCAACGAGGTGCTGAAGCTCCTCCCGCTGCGCGCTCATGCCAACCAGTGTAGATCCCAGGAAGGACAGACCGCCTGGAAGCTGCACCGATTTCCACAGCATGACGTCTCGAGCGGCACACCACCGCTAGAGCCATTGGTCCCCACGCGGCGAGCGCAAACCGTACCCGGCGGAGCAGTGTACCGGGAGCCATGTGTGCTCGGCGTGTGCTCGTCCGTCCCGGTACCCACCATCAGCACCTGGCACTACACGGACGGCGGCATTTCGAGGAACGACGCTGGATCTGTACGTAATGGCACGTGGCGGCATTGCCAGGCACAGAGTAACCCTATTCTTGTGAGTAGATAAACACAGAGCTGCGGACTTTTAATCCGTAGGTTGTGGGTTCGAGTCCCACGCGACCCACCCTCTGTCTTGCCGCTGACCTGCGGTTTCTAGCCATCAGAGGCCACTCGGGCGGCTGTTTTTGATCTTTGTGTGCTCGATGTGTGCTCATCTGTCGTGATCTTGTCGGATGATCTTGATCAAACGCATATGCCGGTGACGTCGGGGGGTCCCGCTAGTGTGGGTGGTGCGCCAGACGGTGCACCGGTTGGCTGAGGAAGCACGCCACCGAACGCGCATACCCCGGGGAACGCGAATTTGGCGACCGGTTTGTCCGTCCTGGCCCGTACGGCCACCAGGCAGCCACGAACGAGAATCCGCGACACCATGCCTACGCCGAGCGAGTTCACCATCGGGCTAGCAGAATCGGGGGCGCTGATTAGGCTGTTTGTCGTTGCCGAAAGGGCGCGACGGGGAGGAGTTGGCCGCGTGGACCGGCTCGCTGACATGTGGTTCCGCTATCAGGCTGAGTTGGCACTGCACAAGCGGAAGGCCACCGCCTTCCAGGACCACTTCAATGACGTGATGGAGGCCGTCCACGGCACCGACTTCATCCGGGTGCGGCCTGTAGGGAATGTCGGAGACCGCAAGTGCGACGGCTACCTGCGGTCCACCGACACGGTCTTTCAGGTCTACGCGCCCACGCAGGTCAAGTTGAAGTCTTGGACGGACAAGATCGACGAAGACTTCGACGGCGCCAAG